>JAGCLL010000015.1 GCA_017647025.1 Alistipes sp.
GAGGTTCTTAGAAACACGCCTGAATAGCTCAGTCGGTTAGAGCACATGACTGTTAATCATGGGGTCCTAGGTTCAAGTCCTTGTTCAGGCGCTATTGCGCAAGGGTTGCAAAAGAGATTTTTCAACGGAGGCACATCAGTGCAGCGAGTAAACAGAGTTAGTGTGGATAGCAACTTTGTTGAAGTAAGAAGAATCGGCAGTCCCGAGCCCTTTTTGAAAAGGGAGTTTAGCTCAGCTGGTTTAGAGCATCTGCCTTACAAGCAGAGGGTCGGCGGTTCGAATCCGTCAACTCCCACAAAACAAACGAAGCAATGAGATGTCGAGCAATCGACATCTTTTTGTTTTCATATGCTTTGGCACAAACTTGTTTGTAAGCATAGGTATATGAAAACAAAAGAAGTTGTGCAACAACTCATTGCGCAGTGAAGTTTTGTAAGGGCCCCTGCGGCGAGCAGAACGGAAAGGCGTTAAGCGGAGCGAGCAGAGCGAGCGCAGTAGCCAATCCGTCAACTCCCACAAAATCAAGACGACTTTTTAGTCGTCTTTTTTTTGTGTTCGTTGACGAATTCGGTCAGCGTGTTGCGCCTCGGCAGAGTTGTCTGCGCTGTGTGAATCCGTGGTGGGGATTGGGTATGTCAGTGATAATAGGATTTGATGGGATTTGATAGGAAACGCACCTTCGGTGCTTAATAGGAGATTATAGGAAGTAGCATCTAATCCTATCTAATCCTATCTAATCCCTCACTACTTAAAAAGTTTTTCTGGCATTAACCTTGCACCTATCCCATCAAAACAAAAAACTTTACCACTATGAAAATATACACTGGCAAGGGTTACATCTCCCTTCTTGCGCTGTTAGCAATATGGTCGGTATCGGCTGTAACATCGCTACCAGGCTTGGCTATTTCGCCCATTTTGGAGGATTTGAGCCGCATATTCCCAAAAGCCTCCGAACTCGAAGTGCAGATGCTCACATCGCTGCCATCGCTACTCATCATCCCCTTTGTACTCATCGCAGGGTGGCTCTCGGAACGAGGCAAATCGTTGCGTCCACTCGCCATTGGCTTGGCTATATTCTTCGCAAGTGGCGTAGTCTGCATCTTCGCCAAAGACATCCGACTACTCATCATCGCAGGATGTATTATGGGCGCAGGTGCGGGCATTGCCGTACCTTACTCTACGGGATTGGTTGTCAACTTCTTCACCGGCGATAGTCGTGTGCGCCAACTCGGCATCAGTTCGGCAGTAAACAACCTATCATTAGTCCTCGCTACCGCCGTAGTGGGATGGATTGCAACACGGGATTGGCACCTCGCCTTCACGGTCTATCTGCTACCTGCCGTATCGTTGATATTGCTTCTTGCACTCCGCAACACCAAGGCTGCGCCAGAGCCCAAGGAGAGCGACCAACTACGCCAATCCAAAATACAGTGGGGTAGGCTCACTGGGCTCTCGGTGCTCTATTTTGTGATAACCCTCACCACCTTGGTTATCACCTTCTACCTCTCATTCTTGCTCGAAAAGTATCGTTTTCCGCAGGAGTTTTCCAGCATAATGATTTCGCTCTTCTTCCTCTCGATAATGTTGCCTGGTATCATCATCAACAACATTATACGCAGAACTCGCTCAATGACAATTTTCATATCATTGTGTCTGATTGTCATAGGTTTATTACTTGTGGGCACCATACCCGACATTCCGCTTATGACACTTGGTGTGATACTCACAGGCGTAGGATATGGCGTACTGCAACCCATCATCTACGATAAGACCGCAATCATAGCACCCCCACAATCGGCAACCAAGGCTTTGGCTGTGGTTATGACAGTAAATTATGTGGCGGTTGTTGTGTGCCCCTTCATAATCGACTTCCTCACCAAAATTTTCCAGCAACACAAAGGCTCATTTCCATTTGTGATAAGCGCAATCGTAGTTGCAATGGTGGCGCTCTTATCGCTAATTCTACGAAAAAGTTTCGTTCTTGGGCTCGATGAGTCGTATTATAAATAAGTGATGGGAATGCAAAATTTGAGAAAATAATTCTCAATTCTCAACTCTCAATTCTCAATTTTTGCTATCTTTGTACTCGTGAAGAGTACTATTCAGATATTTTCGGAGTTGGGCGCACGCCTTGCCGAGTTTGGCAAGGAGGAGAGATCACGCTCGGCTATGGCTCGTGCTATTGCAGAGAACGAGTGGTTTTCGGCAAGTGATATTCACTATGCGGTGGAGGCCATTCGGAGCGAGATGCTCGACACCGAAAAAATCGAGAAGTGGCTCTCGAAATACCCCTCTCTTGTCCAGCATCGCAACCTTCGAGTGGCGATTATTATGGCAGGAAATATCCCTTTGGTAGGCTTTTTCGACCTTATGTGCGTCATCGCAAGTGGTAACACACCATTTGTCAAACCGTCGAGCAAGGACCGAGTTTTGGAGGAGTATATCGAGCAGGTACTCCGAGAGATAGAGCCATCGTTGCGCATCGAAGCCTACGATGAGAAGGCTGATTATGACGCAATTATAGCAACGGGAGGCGACAGCGCAAACCTCTATTTCCGCACCGCTTTTGCCGACACTCCTGCGCTTTTGCGAGGTAGCCGACACTCCGTAGCCGTACTCTCCGGCAAGGAGAAGAAGGAGGATATGGAAAGGCTCTCCGACGACATATTCATCCACTCTGGTTTGGGTTGTCGTAATGTGTCGTTGATATTTGCACCCAAAGGCTCAAAGCCGAAGATTGCACCTCGCAAGATGAGTCGTGCATACCATAATAACTACCTGCAATGCAGGGCTTTACTCACGATGCAAGGAGAGAAATTTGAGGATTTAGGCGAGGCAGTATTAGTACGCTCAAAGGTGGCTACATTCCCTCGTTTTTTGAGCCAGATAAACATCGTAGAGTACTCCTCATTGGAGGATGTAAAGTCGTGGCTTGCTACGAACGACGAGAGTTTGCAGTGCGTAGTAAGCGCAATCGAGGGCATTCACTCTCGCCAAGTAGAGTTTGGCAAGGCACAGTTCCCATCTCTATTTGACTACGCAGATGAGCGAGATACAATGCAGTTTCTTTCAGCAATCTACTAATTCACTATATTCACACAAAAAACAACAGTACTATGAAGAAAATTTTAGTTTTGATGATTGCCGTATTGGCATTTACAGCCGCTTCGGCTCAACCTCAATCTAACCCATCAGCCAACAGAGGCGGCGACCGCAACGCTCGCACCATCGAGATGTTGCAGACTCGCTTGCATATGTCGCCTGATGCAGCAAAGAAGTTTGCTCCTGTATATATGGCATATATGCGTGAGTTGCGCCAGGTACGCAAGGATACCAAGACCTATGTAGACTCATTCAAAGACGAAGAGATGACCATCAAGGTTGCAAAGAAGATTATGTTGGCACAACTCAATGGCGACAAGCAGATTATCCAGGTTAAGAAGGAGTACATCAAGGTGTTTGTAAACTACCTCACACCAGAGCAGTTGTCAAAGATTTTCACTCTTGGTCAAGGTCCTCGTCGCCCTCGTGGTGGTAATCCAGGACAGAGTTATGGACAGCAGGGCGTTCCTCCGCAGCGATAAGCAGAGAATAACCCCAAAAAGATACCCCGATAGCCAAACACTATCGGGGTATTCTTATCTAATAGAGTCAATGGGTTACGCCTTATTCCACTCGTTCAAACCTTCAATTGTTAGCGATGTATAGTCTTCGATACACATCGAAGCACCCGCCTCGGTCAATCCCTCAACCGAAGTTGTGGTAGTTACTGCGATACATTTGCATCCGTCAGCCACACCTGCACGAACACCATTTACAGCATCCTCCACCACGATACACTCCTCTGGCTGTAAGCCAAGAGCCTCTCGTGCCTTTGTGAAGATTTCGGGATGAGGCTTTGCGTAGGTAACATCTCCGCCACAAATCGATGCGTCGATATACTCCGCAATACCCAACCCTTCGATGATAAAGGCGACATTCTCACGAGAGCCAGCCGAGCCAATAGCGCACTTCACGCCCGCATTCTTGGCCGCTTGCAGCAACTCGATAAGTCCCGCAACAGGCTTCATATGAGGTCTATATATCTCTCGATATGTGGCTTCCTTACCATCTTCGAGTGTCTTTGCTCCATACTTTTGAACAATCTCCTTGCCAACAAGAGCATTGAAGCAATCTTCGGCGTGCATACCTCCGAACTTGGGTGTCATAGGCTCCAACACGGTGAAACCCATCTTCTTGGCATACTCCTCAAAGGCGATAAAATGATACTTCATATTATCGACCAGAGTGCCATCCATATCGAAGAGCAATCCCTTTAACTCTGCCATTGCGACCTACTATTTTGTGTGGTCAAAAGTGAACGACTCCCAAGGCAACTCCGAGTCCTTACCATTTTCGAGGACATCGTACGAGTGGCACATCATAGGGAAGTCAGCCAACGATACATGACCGAGTTCAGCCTTGCGGTATACAGCCTTAGCAACACGACGAGCAACAACCAACGATTCGAGAGTTACACCAGCCAAAATATCCATAGCCTCCTCGTATGTCTTACCCTCACCGAGCAAGATACCAATCTTACGGGTACGACCACCGTAAACAGTTACATAGAGGTCACCGATACCGATATTGAGCGAATCCTGCTCACCGTTCTGCATAGCCATCAAACGAGTCATCTCGCGTACAGCCTGGAAGAATGCACCAGCCTGCGAGTTGTAGTGCAAACCTGCATCCTCACCGTGGTGACGGTTAACCAAACCGATAGTCATAGCAACAGCCAAAGCGTAAGCATTCTTCAATGCAACTGCGCTCTCCAAACCGATAACATCGTTAGTCAAAGAGATGTGGTAGTACGAAGTTGTCATCGCCTCCTTCATCATCTTCAACTCAGCAGTGTTAACACCACAGAAAGCAACCTCAGTCTGGTCGTGGAATACCAACTCGTACGAAGTACAAGGACCACCCACAGCGCATACATGGCGGTCAATGCCCTTTGCGAGCAAGTTCTTGCGCCAGTAGTCAGGGTACGAAATCAAAGTACCATCTTCGAGGTTAATCAAACCCTTAGTAACCGAGAGTACAGGCATTGCAGGATCCAAGTTTGCCAAGATCTCCTCGCCAAACCAATCCACACCAAATGACGATACACCACCAATTACGAAATCTGCACCCTTAACAGCCTCTTTCCACTCTGTAACCTTGTAGTACTTTACGCCAGCAGGGAAATCGCGATCGAACTTAGGGTGGCGATTTGTAGCGATGCAAGCATCAATGATCTCATTGTCAAGTGGAGAACCCACCAAACGAACCTCGTGACCATTCTCAGCAGCAGGGAACGCCAAAGCCGAACCCATCATACCTGAACCGATGATAGTAATAACTTTTGCCATAGTTTTTGTTTAGTTTTTAATGTTTGTTTATATAAAAAAAGTGTGTTTTCTAAAATAATTCGCCCTCTCGCTCTGGTTGCGTCAAACCCAAGTGCTTGTATGCCAACTCGGTAGCCTCACGACCTCGTGGCGTACGCTTCAAGAAGCCCTCCTTGATAAGGAATGGCTCGTAGACCTCCTCGATAGTGCCGGCATCTTCGCTCACCGCAGTAGCGATAGTATTCAAACCGACAGGGCCTCCATTAAACTTGGCAATGATGGTCGAAAGAATCTTGTTGTCCATCATATCCAAGCCTCGTGAGTCGATATTGAGCGCCTCCAACGCCATTCGAGTGATAGCCAAGTCAATACAACCCTCGCCCTTAACCATCGCAAAGTCACGCACACGGCGCAACAGCGAATTGACAATTCGTGGTGTACCTCGTGAGCGCAACGCAATTTCGAGTGCGGCATCATCGTCAATCGAAACTCCCAAAATCGAAGCCGAGCGCTTGACGATACGGCTCAATACCTTCGAATCGTAGTACTCCAAGTGGCACTGAATACCGAAACGGGCACGCAAAGGCGAGGTCAAAAGACCGCTTCGTGTGGTTGCTCCGATAAGGGTAAATGGCGCAAGTTCAATCTGAATAGAGCGTGCCGAAGGACCTTTGTCCAATACAATATCAATCTTGAAATCCTCCATTGCCGAGTAGAGATACTCCTCAACAATAGGGGAGAGGCGGTGAATCTCGTCGATAAACAACACATCACCAGCCGAGAGATTTGTCAAAAGTCCTGCCAAATCACCTGGCTTGTCGAGCACGGGTCCCGAAGTTACCTTCAACTGCGCACCCATCTCGTTGGCGATAATGTTCGCCAGGGTGGTCTTACCAAGTCCCGGAGGGCCGTGCAGTAGGGTGTGGTCGAGCGAGTCGCCACGCATCAATGCCGCCTTGATGAAGACACGCAAGTTCTCGACAATCTTCTCCTGACCGGAAAATTGCTCTAACTCCTGCGGGCGGATTCTACCCTCAAACTCACTGTCGCTCTCGATTCTTCTATCCATATACTTAGCCATTAGCCGTTGGCCATTAGCCATTAGTTATTTTATAATTCTCAATTCTCAATTTTTAATTCTCAATTGAGCCTCTGGCTCTTGTGACTCCGAGCGGATTCGAACCGCTATCGTAAGAACCGGAATCTCAAATTCTATCCATTGAACTACGGAGCCCATAAAACCTCGCAAAGATAGCAAAATAAACTGAAAACCGAAAGCGGAAAACGGAAAACTTTGATAAAAATAACCAATCATTATTGCACACGAGCAATACTCTCTTTTATAGGATGCCGACAAGTTGACTCAATAGTATTTATTTTTTCGAAAAATCTTCCATCTCACCCTATCAAGTAGTCGAAAGACAACATATCTATTAATCCAACATCAAATGCCATTTTTACCTAACTTTTAACTTTAAATTTTTAATTTTTAATTTGTTTTGTTATATTTGCAAAATATAACGAAAGTGTATAACCTTAAAACAAAACGAAATATGTTGAGAATTAAGACAAAAGAGGCTGGTTCGTGGCTGATTGGAGCCGTAGCGGGCGTGTGTGCAATGGTTGTATCATTGACTACCCTCGACCTTAAATCGTTGTGGTGGGTGGTCTTGGTGGCTACCATCGGAACATTTGTTGGCGTGTCGCTTTTTGCGCTTTGGATAATGACCAAGTATGTCGCTTACAAATTACGCCCAATCTATTCGACTGTATTTTCGCGCGATGTTCACACCGCTGATGTACTCGATGAGTTGAAGGATAAGCGCGTGGAGAACATCTCGGAGGAACTTTCATCGTGGGCAGAGGATAACGACAAAGAGATTGCCCGACTCAAAGATGTGGAAAAGTTCCGCAAGCAGTATCTCGGAAATGTAGCGCACGAGTTAAAAACCCCAATTTTTAACATTCAGGGCTACATCTCGACCTTGCTCGATGGCGGTATCGATGACGAGATTATCAACCGCAAGTACTTGGAGCGTGCCGAGAAGAGCGTAAATCGTATGCTCAACATCATTCGCGACCTCGACACTATCTCCTCGCTCGAAAACGATATGGAGATGATGAAGCCGGAGTCATTCGACATCGTAGCACTCGCCAAGGAGATTGCCGAGCAGTGCGAGATGGAGGCGGCGAAGAAGAGTATCTCTATTACCGTGAAGTTTGCAAACAACTTACCTTCTCGTTTCTGGGTTTCGGCTGATAAGTTCTACATCGGTCAGGTGCTCGAAAACCTCATCATCAACGCCATCCGCTATGGCAAGGAGGGTGGTATGGTAAAACTCGACTTCCGTGATATGCTCGATAAAATTTTGATTGAGGTGGAGGATAACGGTATTGGCATCGCAAAGGGCGACACCCCACGAGTATTCGAGCGTTTCTACCGCACCGATACTGGTCGCTCACGAGAGCAGGGTGGTACAGGACTCGGCTTGGCTATCGTTAAGCACATAATCGAAGGCCACGGTGAGCGAGTATCTGTTCGCAGCGAGTTGGGCGTAGGCTCGACATTTACATTTACTTTGAAAAAGGTTGAGTTATAATAGATTATGAACTTATTGGCTGTCGTTTGGGATTTTAACCCCACTTTGGTAAATCTTTTCGGCTTTGAAATTCGTTGGTACTCTCTGACTTGGGTAGCAGCACTCTTGTTCGGCGGTTGGCTCTTTTCGTACTTCTGCAAGCGTGAGGGCAAGCCCGAAAGCGTTTCGGATACAGCATTTATGTATATCGCCCTCGGAACAATCATCGGCGCACGACTCGGACACTGCTTGTTCTACGAGCCAATGGAGTATCTGCGTGAGCCTTGGCGAATTATTACGGGTATTCGTGATGGCGGTCTTGCAAGCCACGGCGCAGCAATAGGTATCGTGCTCGGCATTTGGCTCTCGTCACGCAAGAGCAAAGTTTCAGTGTGGTGGACAGCCGACCGCTTAGGCATTATTGCTCCGTTGAGCGGTGCGATGATTCGATTTGGCAACCTCTTCAACTCGGAGATTATAGGCAACGAGACAACTGTACCGTGGGGATTTAAGTTTATGCGTCTATACCCAAATTGGCCAGAGGATATGGTGCCTATGCGCCACCCAACACAACTCTACGAGGCGTTATGCTACATCGCTTGCTTTGCAATTTTGTTCGCATTGTACCGCTACACAAAGGTAGCCAAGCGAGAGGGCTTCATCTTTGGTGGTGCAATGGTAGGCATCTTCCTACCTCGATTTCTGATTGAGTTTGTAAAAATTAATCAGGTAGCATTCGAGCAGGGTATGACATTCAATATGGGACAGTGGCTCTCCGTACCATTTATATTGGCAGGTGTAGCCATTATGCTCTGGGCGTGGTATCGCTACAAGGGTGAGCATATCGCAGTAGCCGAGCCGACAACTCCAAAGCAGCCAAAGAACAAACGACACTACAAGAAGTAATGAAACAACAGATTGATAATCTCATAGCCAACACGCTCCTCGACGAGGGCGAGGTTTATCTACCAGAGGTAGGTACGCTGATTTTGGTGCGTCATAGTGCAAAGTTGCTCTCCAAGAGAGAGTTACAACGCCCTTATCGAGAACTACGACTCACAAAGGAGCAACGAGGCAAGAGCATCACTGCTCATATTTCGCATATTACTGGCGTGTCGGCAGAGCGCTCTGCGGATATATACGCCGAGTGGTTAGAGCAGTCGCTTCGCAACGATATTTTGACAATCAATGGTGTGTGTTGCATTGAAAAGGGCAATATCACCTCTCATCAAACTTTTGAAGATATGGCAAATCCTAACGGTCGTGGTACAGTAAAGGTCAATCCACGCACAAACTACCTTATATATATAATAGCAGGTCTATGTATGGGCTTTGCTCTCGGTGTTGCGGGATATGTTCTCTACACAAACGGCTCTTTCGAGCAACTATTTGCAAAGCAAAGCACAACGCCCGCAGTGGAGGTTGTCGAGAGTGTAGCAGTGGAGGCGACTCAACCAACCGAGGAGGTTATCGCAGCAGTAGAAGAGCCTGCTATCGACGAGGTTGCTGCACCTGCCAAACCTTCTATTCTGCCGATGCAGAAGGGTATGAGTTACGCAGTGTGGGGAGTTTATAACGAACTTAAAAATGCCGAAGATGCCCTGAATTGGCTCTCTACACGCATACCGAAGATTGTGGGCGTAGCCATCTACGACTACAATGGTCGCTATATGGTAGCACTCTGTGAGGTTGCTTCTCGCTCGGAGTGTGGTCGCAAGGTCTCGGCTTGGAAAAAAGAACACAAGAGTTGTCAAAGCGTTTGGGTATATACCAGATAGTAGTGAGTAGTTTAGTTACATTCATAACCAAAGCGATAGACTTGTTCTACATAAAACCTCTGCGCAGAGTATTCTCGCAGCAGGTTTTTCGCTATTTGGCGTGTGGAGCAATCACGGCTCTGCTCGATGCTGTATGGTACTACATCACCTATCACTACATCGTTTGCGAGGAGTTTATCGAGGTTGGCACATTGGTCGTATCGCCCCATATTGCAGCCTTATGCGTAGTCTTCCCAATTACATTTTTTACCGGATTTTGGCTCAATCGCAATGTCGCATTTAGAGTTACGGAACTCTCTTCGCTCCCACAACTCGCCAAGTACGCCTTGACTGTCGTAGGCTCGATACTCTTAAACTACGCTTGCATGAAGTTCTTTGTGGAGGTTTGTGGCGTATGGGCAACACCATCAAAGATTCTCACCACCGCCGTCTGCGCCATATACAGTTTCCTTGTCGGAAGATATTTCACATTTCGCAGATAAACACAACTTTTTGTTACTTTTTTCGATAAAATTTTGCATTATTACGAAAAAGAGTTACCTTTGCACAACTTTTAAGGGTTACAGCACTACGGAGAGTTGGGTGAGTGGCTGAAACCAGCAGTTTGCTAAACTGCCGATATCGTAAGGTATCCACTGGTTCGAATCCAGTACTCTCCGCAAAACAAGAAACGAAGCAAGAAGATGTCGAAAGACATCTTCTTTGTTTATGCATATCATAGAACAAACTTGTTTGTGAGATGAAATGCATAAACAGAGATACAGTTGCGAAGCAACTTCTTGCGTAGTGAATTGGTTGCAAGGGCCCCCGCGGCGAGCGGAATGGAAAGGCGTTAAACGAAGCAGATATTATCTGCGTAGTAGCCAATCCAGTACTCTCCGCAAAATTTGAAGACAACTTCGGTTGTCTTCTTTTTTTTGTGCCATCACATACAAATTTTCACTATTTTTTCGTATATTTGTACAAATGTATAATATATAAATATATTTTGTTATGGAAGTTTGGCATATCTGGGTAATTGCGGCCCTTATCTTCTTTGTGATTGAGATGTTCACATCCGATTTCTCAATCATCTGTCTTTCGTTTGGTTGCTTCGGTGCGGCTATTGGTGCTGCGTGCGATGTAGAGTTGAAGATTCAACTCCTCATCTTTTCTATCGCAACACTCCTGGCTTTCGCACTTATCCGCCCTGCGCTCAAAAAGTTACTCTCTCGCAACAAAAAGGAGGTGCCAACCAACGCCGACGCACTCATTGGCCGCCACGCAATTGTTTCGGAGGCTATAAACCCTGCAACACAGCAAGGTAGGGTAGCCATTGATGGCGACGACTGGAAAGCGGTATCGGAGGACAACACTCCTATCGAGAAGGGTTCGCAGGTCGAGGTTGTATCTCGCAACAGCATTGTATTAACTGTTAAAAAATTATAAAGTTATGGGAACTATTATTATCTTCGCTATTATTGCGGCTATCGCAATAATCTATGTACTTATGGGCGTACAGATTGTTCAGCAGTCAGAAACTCGTGTTATTGAGCGACTTGGAAAGTATGACCGTACTCTTCCTTCGGGCATCAACCTCATTCTCCCTATTATTGACCGACCTCGTGAGATTTATACTCGCATCGAGCGTAGCACAATCGATGGAGAGAAGATTGCAATCTCTCGTACTACGGGCAAAATCGACCTCCGTGAGCAGGTCTACGACTTCCCAAAGCAAAGCGTTATTACAAAGGATAATGTAACAACCACTATCAACGCCTTGCTCTACTTCCAGATTGTGGATCCGATGAAGGCCGTTTACGAGATTGACAATCTTCCAAACGCTATCGAAAAACTTACGCAAACAACCCTTCGTAATGTGATTGGAGAGTTGGAACTTGACGAAACTCTCACCTCTCGTGATACCATCAACTCGAAGTTGCGTGCAGTGCTTGATGATGCTACAAACAAGTGGGGTGTAAAGGTAAATCGTGTTGAGTTACAGGATATTACACCACCAGAGTCTGTACGCCGAGCAATGGAGCAGCAGATGCAAGCCGAGCGTGAGCGTCGTGCCAAGGTTTTGGAGGCTCGTGGACACAAAGAGGCTATGATTCTTCAATCCGAAGGCGAGAAGGAGTCGCAAATCAATCAGGCCGAGGCCGAGAAACAGACTCAAATTCTCAAAGCACAAGGTGAGGCAGATGCAAAAATTTTGCAGGCTTCTGCCGAGGCTGCCGCTATCGAGAAGGTTGCTGCCGCTATCGAGAAGTCAAAGACCGACCCTGCAACCTATATGCTTTTGACCAAGTATATTGAGTCGTTGAAAGAGATTGCCGCAGGCGACAAGACAAAGACCGTATACCTCCCATTCGAGGCAAGCAATTTGATGGGCGCTCTCGGCTCATTGACCTCACTCATAGATAAGAATAAATAGGATATTCTGCCTATAAAAACACAAACGAGGGAGTTGCAAACTTATCATTTGCAACTCCCTCTGTTTTAAGTTTATATACCACCTCACTAAAAGCTATATTTAGCCAATATATTGATACGATTGGCGTGCGCTTTCAAACCGTCCATATTCTTGCGGTGAGCATAGAGATACTCTGCACCAAGCACAAATCGAGGAGTCAAATTCCAGAATACATTACCAAAGATATATTGTCCCTGCTTGTACATATCTTCGGCATAGACACCATTCTTCTTGCGTACATTTACAGCCGAATAACCGCCCGAAACGAAGAGATTTTGTAGGATATTCACCTGGGCAGCAACCTGCCAGCCAAACATTGGGGTTGCCTGAACACGGGTGGCATCATCTGGACGAGGAATGAAGTCGAGTCCAGAGCCCATCAAGTCGTTGATATATCGGGTGATACCCTCACCATAAATTCCATTCATAAACAACTCCAAATACTTGGTTATGTGGATATTACCACTGAATTGCACACCCCAGCCAAAGAGGTCATCCTCGGTATTACGAGCCTTGTTGTAGAGATACATATCACGGAACACTGCCGATGCTCGAATATGGCTATCACGATTTTCGCCCCACGAATACTGCAAGTAGATTGGGAAATCTGGTACTCGCTGCGGAATAGCCGACAAGGTTTCACCATATGTACCCGACACGCTTGGCATCTCGGCTGCCACACCCGCTTTGAGGTGGTTATCGAGGAATGAGCGCTCGTATCTAATCATCGTTGCAAAGCGGAAATTATAGGCATTCGGACCTTGGAAATCGATAGTTGTAGGCGATGCGGTCAAGTCGCAGAATGTTGTTACATCACGACCTATGGTCAAACCAAGCATCTGCACATATCCAGAGCGAATACGAGGAGTGTAACTGCCTGTCAATCCGCCACGGAAGTCAAAATCCATATAGATATGCACCTGACCAAGTTTCTGCGTATTGGCAATACCTCGAATAAATAGTCGTGAGGTGGTTGCATCCATACGAATCTCCTGCTTGTCGGCAGGTGTAAGTGCCATCGGCACATCGTAAGGTACAACATCGATATTATTCACAATTCTATCAAACGAGTAGGCTGCACGCAAAGCGATATCGCCACCAATAGCAAACGAGAATGTATTGCGCTTGTCGGCGAAGATTGCCGAAGGTATAGCGACCTGCTGGAAACCATCACGGGTAGCCTTTTTGTGGTCATCGATAGCCGATTTCACAGCCGCATTCTTCATAATCATATCCTGCTGGGCGTTCTGCGACGGACAGGATATAGTCTCTTTTTCGCTCACCGAAATGATGTAGACAGTAGGCTCTGCTCCGCCGTGATCATATCGTTGCAAGCGGTGTTGTTGTGCCGAAACAGTTGCAGAAACTGCTGTGGCAGCAAAGAATAGGAAAAATCTTTTCATAGCATTTTTGGTTTATAAGTTACACTCTCCTCGGTTGCAAACCTTGTGCCACCTCGCCATTTTGCTCTATTTTTTCTGAATGAATGGTAATAATTGCCCGAAAGTGGGCGTTATAGCTTTGTATTTGACAACTTTTTTGTATATTTGCCGATTATAACGACACTCGAAGGTATGAACAAAGTGAAATTCCTTTTTGTAGCATTGGTTGCAACAATGCTGCTCTCTTGCAATAAAGACGAAAGCGCATCGCTCACATTGGAGCGAACATCACTCTACTTCTCATCGTGGGAAGATAGTAGTGCGCAGACCATATCCTATGTTGCCTCCAACGCCAAGTCGGTAGGCGTAGGCTCTATAAGTGAGGGTTGGACAGCCGTAGTGAATGAGGCATCTCGCACCATAACCGTATGGCCAGTAGTGGTAACCAACAAGGATGGCGTAATAAACGAAGATCTTCTGAAAGAGGGCTCGATGGTTGTAAATGCACTCAACAAAGAGGGTACAGCCAAGAGTTACTATGTAAATCTATATATTGCCGAGAGCGAGGATATTGACACAGCAGGCAAAGCCAACTGCTATGTTATCTGCAAGCCCTCTTTGAACTATACATTCGATGCCTCGGTACGCCCCGACGGAGAGCCTTTGGCAACAGTCAATGTAGAACTTCTATGGCAAAGCAATCCCGATGTAGTAAAGCATGTAGAGTTTGTAGATGGCAAGGCGATGTTCTATATTGCACCATCGTACGATGATGCCGAGCGTGTAGAGAATACCAACGCTGTAATTGCAGCCTACAACCATTCGGGTGAGGTTATTTGGAGTTGGCACTTGTGGATTACAAACGAGAATCCACTCACCGCCACCGATAGATACTCTAATGGCAAGACCTTTATGCGCAATAACCTCGGTGCATTTACCAATAGCAACGGAGAGAGCAACGAGCAGAAGATTCTCGACTCGCACGGTTTATACTATCAGTGGGGACGCAAAGATCCTTTCTCTCGTCCATACTTCCACGATGCAGCAGGTGCCGAGATTGAGGATAAGTACAACGAATCGGGCACCTATATTGCCGAAGAGATGGTCGAGATATACACAAATGTCGGCACTCTCGACTACATCACAAAATACCCAATGCGATTTATCACAAATGCCTCTTGCATTGAGGAGGGTGGCGACCGTATTGGCGATTGGCTCATAACAGCCAACCCGACATTGTGGAACAACGACGGAGCAAAGAGCCTTTACGATCCGTGCCCATACGGTTGGCGAGTACCTACTGCCGAGGAGTTTGCTGTATTGACACTCTCCGATAGCGAGGATGCAATGGACCACTCAACTGCTCGCAAGCGATTTGGCTGGCACCTCTCGGATGGTAGCAATAACTATTTCTATCCGGCTTGTGGTCGTCGTCGCTACACCGATGGCAAAATCGAGAATATGAGTTACAAGGAGGGCGTATACCCAGCCCAGCCAGAGCCTTGGGAGGGTTACTATTGGACCTCGACAACCACAAACGACGGCAAGGCGGTATCTCTATACTTCGACCTCACTACACCATCTCGTGCAGTGAACAACAAGTTCGACATTGCTCACCCGACTTGCAAAGCGAATGGTTTGCAAGTGCGTTGCATAAAGGAGTAGCAGATTTTAGAAGTGTGATTTTCAAGAAATAATTAACCTTTGGTTAGACATATAAAACCATAAAAAGATAAACGAATGAGAAAGATTTTTATCGCAGCGTTGGCATTTTTGGCATTTGCAGGCTGCAAAGAGGGCAAGAAGGGTGCTGAATCAGCAGAGAAGAGCGCAACAGAGGTTGTTGCCGAGGGCGATTTGGCTTATGTAAATGTAGATTATGTATTGGCAGAGAGCGACATCTTCAAGACAGAGGGTGTTGCACTCCGCGACAAGACCGAGAAGACTCAGCAGAAGTGGGCAAAGAAGGAGCAAAACCTCCAAAACGACATCCAGCAACTTGCCGAGAAGTATCAGAAGGGATTGATTACTACTCGCTCTGCACAAGAGAAGGAGCAGGAGTTGCAGAAACTTGCAGCATCATACCAGACTGCCGCTCAGAAGGAGGGCCGTGAGTTGGAGGAGGAAGCAGCCGTATTCCAGAACCGTATGAACGACCTCTTGATGCGTGCCGTTCAGGAGGTTAACGCCAACAAGCAGTACAAGATGATTGTGGCTGCATCAGCACTTCTCGATGCAGATGAGTCGCTCGACCTCACCGAGAAAATCCTCGCTAAGGTAAACGAGTTGTACGCAGCAGAGAAGAGCGAGAGCAAGAAGAAGTAAAAAACAACTATAAAAGGGTAGGCGGCTATGGGTTTCATACCTTTTACATTTATAGATCTCCTCGATATTCTACTTGTTGCAGGATTACTCTTTATTGTCTACAAGGCGATGAAGGGTACGAATGCGCCATACATAATGGTAGGTATCGTAATGGTCTATCTCGCTTGGGTTGTAGTCAAGGCTCTCAATATGGAGTTGCTATCAACCATTCTCGGACAGATCATCAGCGTGGGAGTTATCGCCCTGCTGGTGATTTTCCAACCAGAATTACGCCGTTTTCTCTTTACACTCGGTATGCGACAGAAGGAGTTGGACTTCCTGACTCGTTTCTTTTCGCCTAACCGCAAGCAGAGTAGCACCAACACCTCGCCAATCGTATCGGCCTGCCTCGATATGAGCGAGAATAAGATTGGTGCGCTTATCGTATTTCGCCGTAAGGATGACTTGCAGTTTGTAATTGAGGGTGGTATTGCGCTCGATGCAAATATCACAATGTCGCTTATCAAAAATATCTTCTTCAAGAATGCGCCACTGCACGATGGAGCAGTCGTTATCGACAATAACCGCATAGTGGCAGCCAAGTGCATATTGCCAGTTACACAGAGCAATGTACCAAAGAGTTACGGTACCCGTCATCGTGCAGCCATAGGTTTGAGCGAGATGACCGATGCTGTGGTCTTGGTTGTATCGGAGGAGACCGGAGCGATTTCGATTGTCAAGGGTGGCAAAGTTAAGTCCAAGGTTGACCCTCAAAAATTAAACACCCTTCTCAAACAGGCTCTCGAAGAGCAAGAGGAGAAGGCTCAGAGCGAAAATTAGAGTATTATGAGAATAGGATTTGATAACGATAAGTATCTAAAAATACAGTCTGAACACATCAAGAAGCGCATCGAGCAGTTCGGAGATAAACTCTACTTGGAGTTTGGTGGCAAGTTGTTTGACGACCACCACGCAAGTCGTGTTCTACCAGGTTTCCAACCCGACAGCAAGTTGCAGATGCTCTTGCAGTTGAAGGAGGAGGCCGAGATGATTCTCGTAATCAGCGCATTGGATATCGAGAAGAACAAGATGCGTAGCGACCTCGGTATTACCTACAACGAAGATGTGTTGCGTCTGCGTGGCATATTCGAAGGTTTGGGACTCTGCGTGAGTGGAGTAGTCATAACCCACTACAATGGTCAATCAAGTGCCGACGCCTATCGCAAACGACTTGAACGCCAAGGCATTAAGGTCTACTACCACTACACCATCGAGGGCTACCCTCACAATGTAGCGCTTATCGACTCGGAGGAGGGTTTCGGAAAGAACGACTATGTCGAGACCTCTCGTCCACTTGTCTTTGTTACTGCACCAGGTCCTGGTAGTGGCAAGATGGCTGTATGTTTGAGCCAACTCTACCACGAAAACAAGCGCAATATAAAGGCGGGATATGCCAAGTTCGAGACCTTCCCTGTTTGGAACTTGCCACTCAAACACCCCGTAAATGTGGCATACGAGGCGGCTACTGCCGATTTGAACGATGTCAATATGATTGATCCATTCCACCTCGAAGCCTATGGAATTGTTGCGTCAAACTATAATCGTGATATTGAGATTTTCCCCGTTCTGAACACCATCTTCGAAAGCATCTATGGAGAGAGCCCATACAAATCGCCTACTGATATGGGAGTCAATATGTTAGGCTTCTGCATCAGCGACGAGGAGGTGTGTGCGAATGCTGCGATGAACGAGGTTATTCGTCGCTACTACTACGCACTCTGCAATCTCGCACAAAAGGGCGACAACGAACACGAGGTGAACAAACTTTCGCTCATTATGAAGCAGGCGAAGTTAACTACCGACTATCGCAAGACTACGGTGGCAGCCAACGAGCGAAAGAATAAGGATGGAGTGCCTTGCTCGGCTATCGAGTTGCAAGATGGCACAATTATTACAGCAAGCACCAGCGACCTATTAGGCCCAAGCGCTGCGCTTTTGCTCAATGCAGCAAAGCATTTGGCAGGTATTCCGCACGATATAAAGTTGATACCGAAGCAGATGATTAAACCTATACAGAAAACAAAGGTAGGATTGTTACACGGAGGAAATCCTCGACTTCACACCGACGAGGTGTTGGTTGCGCTTTCGATGTTGAGCATCAACGATGAGAACTGTCGTAAGGCTCTCGACCAACTTCCAAAACTGAATGGTTGCCAAGTTCACTCAACAGTAATGTTGAGCGAGGTAGACCGAAAGATATTCAATAAGTTAGGTATAGGCTTAACCTGTGATCCAGTAGAGAAAGAGTAAAAAAAAATAGCGGTTACAACCGCTATTTTTTTGTCCTTAATTGTGTTTGAGCCAAGTTAACTTTCGCCACAGAGCCTCGAATGGTCCGTGAGAGTGGCGAGAGAGCCACCAGCGACAGAATATATATTGCAACACTATACAGACTACGCCCAAAAGAAGGCTCACCGTATGGCCGCAATAACGATATAGACCAAGTCCCCAGTTATAGAACACAAATCCACCTATTATCGACTGCGAGAGGTAGTTTGTGAGGCTCATCTTGCCGTATGGCGCAATCTTGATAAGGAAGTTGCGTGCCGAGGTGCGATAGAATAGCAGCACCACACCCGCCACAATCATAAACATCATAGAGAGGTTACGCCACATCTTGAACATTACATCCAAACTTTTCTTGATACACGCAACATCAACCATCTCCGGTACGAAGGTGTAAAGCGGTAAAATAAGTGCAAAAGCGCACGATGAAACAATAAGAATGTGCTTCCATATCTGCACATTATTCTCCTCATCGTAGAATAATCGCCTACGCCCGATATAGATACCCAATAGGAACAAGAAGATGGTCTGCGTCATACGACCGTGCTCGATAGCCCAGGCGAAGTTTACGGGAAATCCGTAGCGTATACCCGCAACAGCCACATCCAACCACGAGCCCTCCGATTGTGCAGGCAAAATCGCCTTAAAAAGTGCCTTTGAGCCAAGATTGAGCGACTCTGTCGCAGGTTCTATAAGACCTTTTACTATATAGAACAACTCTATTGGTTGCAGTGCAAAGAGTATGATTGCGGCAAGCAACACCTTGTTATTCGCTCGAACAAATGGCACCACAAGCACTCCACACACAGCATAGACAGTGAGAATGTCGCCATTGTAAAAGAGCAAATCGAACAAGCCGAATATCATCAACAACGCCATACGCCACAAGAAACGAGGTCTAAAATCGACACCTCGTTGTGCCTGATTGTCGTGCTGAATAAAGAGACTCAAACCAAAGAGTAGCGAGAATATGGCATACATCTTACCCGCAAGGAGAAAGAATATCGTATCCCAGACTCCATTGTTTAGCGCCTCCATAAAGTTGCTCGAAGGCTCTGGGAACATAAAGAAATTGAGATGCTCGATAAAGTGTATCAATATGATACCGCCGATAGCAATACCTCGCAAAACATCGGCAACATCTATTCGTGTGTTGGGTTTAAGCGATGGAGTATAAGTCATATAATTAGATGTTAGTCAAAAGGCAGATGACTCTCATAAAGAAACATCTGCCTTCTTCCGTTTTTTATAAAACCCTCTGTTAATACTCCTCCTCGTTAAACAGAAAATCCTCCTTCGAAGGGTAGTCAGGCCAAATCTCCTCGATGCTCTCGTAAGCCTCGCCATCATCCTCAATCTCTTGAAGGTTCTCAATAACTTCGAGTGGTGCGCCAGAACGAGATGCGTAGTCAATCAACTCCTCTTTGGTTGCTGGCCATGGTGCATCTTCCAACTTCGATGCAAGTTCAAGTGTCCAATACATAGTTCTATTATTTTAATTGTTAGTACTTTTCTGTCAAAAGCGAGTGCAAAAGTATAAAAAAAATCTAATATACAAGTAGTTCGCTAAAAAAATTTAAGGACGCCACAAAACCTCCTCTGCCTCAAACTTTTCGGTAATCGTACGACACAGTGCGTAGAGGTAGTCCGAGAGGCGATTTAACAACACCAACAAGTGCGAACATATCTCATAACTCTCGGCGACCTCGATTGCTCTGCGCTCGGCTCTACGACACACTGTGCGACAGATGTGGCAGAGCGATGAGAGTTCGCATCCGCCAGGTATGGTAAAGTACTCCACAGGCTTCAACTCCGCCTGCAATGCGTCAATGCGCCCCTCCAACCAAGCAATATCCTCCTCCGTAAGTTGTGGCATCTTGTGCTCACACTTGCAACCCATAGCCAACAACGAGCAGGTGGTCATCAGCAACGAGCAAATTTTGCGACAATCCTCAACATAGGGCGACAAGCACTCCTCGTGCGCCATCTTGTCCGCCAAGTAGGCGATATTTGCCTGCAACTCATCGGCTGTGCCATAGGCCTCAACCCTGACATCGGTTTTGCGTACACGCTCACCGCCAATCAGTGAGGTATTACCCTTATCTCCACCCTTTGTATACAATTTCATAGACGACAGTATTATTATAGACGATAGTGTTGTTTCGGTAAATGGTTATTAAAAAATAGTATATAGGCTCGATTATCAACCGAAGTTGAGCGATGGTCATCCAGCAACGCCACCACCTCTCTATGACGCTCTCGATTAGCATACGGCTGACACACAACAAGAGTCAATCTCTCCCGCTTTGCCACCTCCAATGCCTCACGCAGTCCCTCGGTAGGGTAGTCAGGCAGAAGTATAGATACCTCACCACCTACCTTATTTATCGAATAGCCCTTTGCCTCAATATGAAAAATCAGATTATGCAGTTGTCGGGCACTCTTGACTGACAAGCCATTCGCTCGCAACACATCGTAGAGTTCCGAGCCCGTACCATCGAACAAATCCTTGCGCATAAAGACCTTGCGCACAAGCGAATAGACAAACGGTGAGTGTACACCGTGTCCTTTACGATGCTTGATGCGAGAGAGTCTGTTACCAAGCAATTGCAGACGGAGAGCCAGATTACGACCACTGATTTTCATACTACTTATACTATTTTTTGAGCAAGCCTGCCAAGTGTCCAGTCGAGAATGCAATCTGCAAGTTATAACCACCCGTATTTGCATCCACATCGAGCACCTCGCCCGCAAAGTACATACCCTTAACCTTCAACGACTCCATAGTATACTCGTTCACCTCCGAGCAACTTACGCCACCGGCGGTAACTACGGCATACTCAAACGGAGCATAGTCCGAAATTGGGAAAGACCAACCCTTCAACACCTTAATCAATCGCTCGAACTCCTTGTCCGACACCTTCGAGATGTAGAGGCGAGAGTGAACATCCAACTCCTTACAGATAGGCACAACCAATGGTTTTGGCACCAAACGACGCACCAACTCGGCAAAGAAATCCTCTGGTTGCATCTCGGCAACCTCACGCTTAATACGCTCACGGAGAATATCCTCGGTCAAGGCAGGTTTAAGGTCGAGTTCTATTTTGACACTCTTCTCGTCGAGCAGAGCATCTACCGCATCACGGCTCAAACGGAGAATTACAGCACCCTCCAAGCCACGATCCGAGAATGACATCTCTCCAAACTCCTCTCGTACCATCTCGCCCGCTACATATAGGCGTGCATTGATATTTTTTAGCCACACATCCTTGATATACTCAATCTGCGGATGGTTGGACTTCAATGGCGTAAGTGAAGGTCGCACATCCTCAACTTTATGTCCCGAACGGTCTGCAAAAGTGTAACCATCTCCCGTAGAGCCTGTACCTGGGTACGACACGCCACCAGTAGCGATAATCACATTCTCAACCTCGATTTTACGCTGATAACCTCGCTTGTTCATATACTTCAAGCCATAGACCTTGCCATCGGCAATCAAAATCTCGGTTACACGGCTATGGCACTGAATATCAACCTCGTAATCACGGCAATAAAACTCCAAAGCATTTGCAATATCTGCCGCCTTACCACTTGCTGGGAATACACGCTCGCCACGCTCGGTAACGAGTTTCACGCCCATACGCTCAAAGAAGCGCATTGTCGAGCGATTGGTAAACTCCGACATCGCAACATTCAACCACTCGGCATTTGTGCGCACATTCTCGCCAAACTCCTCAACAGGGCGTGCATTGGTCAAGTTACAACGACCTTTACCTGTAATACGCACCTTTCGAGCAGGCTTCTCCATCTTTTCGAGCAGAAGCACCTTCTTGCCGGTACGAGCGGCTGTGCCTGCTGCCATCAATCCTGCTGCACCGCCTCCAATAACCACAACATCGTAGTGTGGGTGCAACATCTCCAATTCCAAAGACTCCTCCATTATATATAAATTATTGTTTCTTCTATTTCGATTTGAGTGTTACCGAAGCCGAGCCAACGCCCTTGCCCGATACTTTAAGTACTATATCGCCAGCCTGCTTGGTGGTCTGAACGCCAACAACCAACTCTCCATTAAAGAGTTTCATAGTTGGGTTTGTAAATACCTCCACCGAAGTCTGGTCGCCATTGCAAACGCCACGGAACTTACCCTCGCCCGTAACCTTCATAACGAGTTGGTGCTGAGCCGTAGGGCAGAAGTTACCATCCTTATCAACCACTCGCACCGCAACAAATGCCATATCCTCGCCATCGGCATTAAGATAACCTCCCAACGAGAAGTGCGAAGGGTTCGAACTGTTGAACATCTCGCTATACTTACGCACCGCTGCGCCTGTTCCTCTATCAGCACAGAGTTCGAGGTGGTGAGGCGCTCCGGCTGTTCTTACAACCCTCTCGCCGACCTTCAATCCGTGTTTGTCGTAGACCACAACCTTAATTTCACCCGGCTCGTACTTAACCTCGTTCCAACGCAAACGATAGCGATCGAGAATATCGCCATCAGTTGTTTTTGTGCGCTTACCCTGACTCTTGCCATTTACAAACAACTCCGCAGTAGGGTAGTTGGTGTAGCAATATACTGGGGTAATCTCGCCTTCACGCCCCTCCCAATTCCAATGTGGAAGGAGGTGGATTGTAGGCTGCGTAGTGTTCCAGCGAGAGCGATAGAGGTAGTATCTATCTTTTGGCAAACCTGCCAAATCGAAAATTCCGAAGTAACTACTGCGTGAAGGCCAAACATCGTTGTACGGAGTGGGCTCGCCCAAATAGTCAAATCCAGTCCAAACGAACTCGCCAATAACCCAAGGTTTCTCCTGCTGTACCCAGTCGTAATCTGGCAAGTTACCCCAAGTTACAACCTCGGTGTCATAACTGCTATTGTGATAATCAGCGTAGCAAATACCCGCCTTCTTCAACGCATCACGACTCTCTTTATCTCTACCCACCAAGCAAGTATTTACCACAGGGAAGTGATATACACCTCGCGAAGATACTGTCGAAGCGGTCTCTGAACCGAGCACAAAGCCGTGTCCCGAACGAGCATAGACCTGATCGTACTTGCCTACGGCATAGTTGATACCCATAATATCGAAAACCTGCGCTGCGCCCATCTCGATATCGAGCAATGGTTTGTTCATTCCTGCCGTTACTGGTCGAGAAGGATCCAAGCGATGGAGTTCCTTAACCAACATATTTGCAATTGTCGCACCTGGATTTTTGCTCTGATTTTCGGGTTTTGGTCTATACCACAACTCTCGCAACTCATTTCCAGCGCTCCACATCACAATCGAAGGGTGCAACTTATGGTTATTTACCAAGTTTGCCAAATCACGCTTATACCAATCGTAGAAGAATCTGTTGTAGCCATTCTCCATCTTTCCGTCAACCCACTCATCAAAACTCTCTGCCATAACCAAGAATCCAAGTTCATCGCAGAGATCCATCTGCCACTTCGACGGCATATTGTGCGATGTACGAATACCATCGCAACCCATAGAACGCAACAATTCGAGTTGTCGGCGAATAGCCGCCTTATTCTCGGCTGCGCCCAACATTCCGAGGTCGTGGTGCATACATACACCCTTGATTTTGCGACTCTTACCATTCAACTCAAAACCCTTTTCAGGTGAATAATGAATAGTGCGGAAGCCAATGCGCTCGGTTTTGCTATCTACAACTCTGCGAGAGCCATCTGCCGCAACAGCCAACACATCGACCTTCATATCGTAGAGTTTCGGCTCCTCTGGCGACCAAGGTGTGATACCAGCAAAGGTGTGCGCAGTAAATGCCTTACCAGTGCCATCTATCATCTGCTCGAACTCCTCGCCTGCCACGCTCCAACGAGCAACGAGTTTTTTACCTGCGAAGCCTGTTGTCTGCACCTCGAATGATGCTGTAACATCGCCCTTATCGTTGAGCGAGAGGGTAGTCATATTCAATCCCCAACAATCAATCGCTGTTACCGATGTTGTGGTGAGGAATACAGGGCGGTAGATACCGCCACCCGGATACCAGCGACTTGTTTCGTTCAGGTTTTCGGCACGCACAGCCAATACATTATCTCTTCCATCACGATAGACAAATGGGGTAATATCGACATTGAAGGTGTTGTATGGGTGTTTCCACTCGCCAGCCCAATGACCATTCACATAGACCACAGGCTCGCCAAAGACTCCACCAAAGGTCAAAATTGCTCGTTCACAAGCCTCTGGCACCGAGAATTTTACACGATACCAACCTGCACCGATAAATGGCAATGCTCCGGTACGGCCTGTGCGAAGTTTCTTCACCTTATCGCCATCCTCGACAACCATAACAACCTGACTATCATTCTTCTCGTCGAATGGGCCTTTGATTGCCCAATCGTGTGGCACAGCAACTACCTCCCACGCTGTATCATCGTAGTTCTCGGCAGCAACCTTTGCTCCGTCAGCCTTCATCTGCTCACTTTCAAGCGAAAAACGCCAATTGTCAGCCAATTGCACCTCTTTACGCACGCTCTGTGCCATAACCATCAATGGCAACGCTATTGCAAGAAACAATAACAAGGTTCTTCTCATAAGTGTATCTATTTTTTAGTTATTATAAATCACCTTTCGCAGTTCATTGCAAGCATTTTCGGGATTGCTGCGATCAAAATGGAAGGGCACAATCCCCAACTCCGCTGCCGCATCAACATTCTCTCTGCGATCGTCAATAAATATAGTTTCGTCTGCCTTTACTCCGTATCGCTCGAACAGCAACTCATAAATCTCCCTTTCAGGCTTTACTCGCTGCACCTCGCACGATATAATCTGCTCGTCGAAGTGGGCAAATAGTGGCATCTTGCGCAAAAACTCAATATACTCTAACGACATATTCGAGAGCACAATCAGGCGATAGCCCTTTGCCTTCAACTCCTCGATAAGTGCCACAGTAGGCTCAACAGCCTCTTGGTATTCGACTGCCAGCAGCATATTTGCCTTGGCTGTATCAACATCGCAGCCACGATACTCCGCCACCGCCTTGGCAACCTCATCTACCGAGCGCACACCACGGTCATAATCCTCCCAGAATTTCGGAACACCCCCTTCGGGTGTCGTGAAGACAAACGAAAAGAATTCGTCCAAGTGCTTTGGAAAGCGTTGCGGATTACGAGCCACAACAACACCTGCAAGGTCAAAAACTATATTTTTAAGCATTACTTGTCTACTATTGTTTTGTGAGCAATGCCTTTATGTGGGTACGGAACTCCTCTGGGAGTTTATCCATCTTCTCAATCTCCACAAGGCACTCTGCCAACGACTTATAGTAAGCATCAACATACTTGTGAGCCTCTGGCAAGAACTCAACGATAAAGTTTGGAGCCTGCGAAACATTCATATAGAAGTCTGGCAAGAGCATATATGGGTCGTAGTACTGTGCAAACGACTCCTTAAACTCGGCTGTGAGTGCTACGCAACGAGTTACAATGCCCTGCATACCATACAACTTCGATTGCTGAGCCAAATCCTCCTCGGCGAACTCTACCTCAACAGTGCAACCCTTTGTGCAATCAACCTCTCCAAGTAGAATATATGGTGCGAGTGTATAGCCATCATAACCCCACTCGCCAACCTCGGCATAGCGGCTATATGGCAACTCCTTACCATTAAGGCGAACACTCTTTGGAGGGAAGTTTGCAGGCAAACGCAATTCGTAAGATGTTGTAGGCAACATTCCCTCGTAAGCGCCTTGGCGTGGAGCAATAGTTATAACAACCTTATTGCCCTCGGTACACTTTGTAACCTTTGTAGTAGCGTATGCCGTAGCGTAATCCTTCGATTTACCATCATCCTCATAGATTGAGGTCTCTCCATCGCCACCTGGAACGAATGTCAAGACATACGAATTGATTGTCTGCTGCAAGTTACGCACCGACTTTGGATACATCGGAATAATCGAGCCAGCCTCAACAAAGTATGTATTCTCCGACAATGTGCAGTGAATATCAATCAACTCGTCGCTACCCTCATACATCTTTCCGCTTGCCATATTGAACCAGCGCTTACCCTTTGGCAACCAGACCTTGCGAGAAGAGAGTCCTGTAACCTTGTCGGCAGGGCTTACGATTGGGGCTACGAGCATATCATCACCAAACATAAACTGCTCCTTCTGCGAGTATGCCAACTCGTGCTCTGGGTAGGTGTAGTACATAGGACGACACATCGAAACGCCTGTGTCGAATGTCTGACGAGCAGCAGCATAGATGTATGGTGCAAGCGCATAACGCAAATGCATAGTAGCACGCATATCCAACATATGGTCAGGGAATTGCCAAATACGACGCTCAATGGTGCGGTCTTTGGTTGAGTGAGTCTTGAATACAGGGGTAAATACTGCATACTGCAACCAACGCAAGTACAACTCTGGATCTGTAATATGCGGATCACCATTCAAGAAGTGATGACCACCAATATCGTGTCCCCAATAACCATAACCCACATTCGATGCAGTAGCCGTAAACCAAGGCAAGAATGCCAACGACTCCCAAGCGATGTAAATATCGCCCGAAAAACCAGTCTGGTAACGATGTGAGCCAAGACCTCCCCAACGGTGGTAAATTGCAGGGCGCTCATTGCCCTTCTCTGCCATATGGTGGTCGAATGTATGGTTGAGCCAGAATGTATTGCTCAAACCCTCTACATATTTACTAGTTCTCCACTGCTGCCAATCGAGCCACCAGAGGTCGATACCTTGCTCCTCCATAGGTTTGAGTACGGTATCAAAATAGGCGTCTGCCCACTTCATATCCGACATTCTGTAAGGAATACCCTTGCTCATATCTGTCCAGCCATAAGCCTTTGCAAAACGCTCGTATGGCTCCTCGAATGTAGGGATACCTGATGCTGGGTGGAGATTAAGCGAAGTCTTCAAATTCTGCTTATGGCACCACTTCAAGAAGTTCTCTGGCGAAGGGAAGAGTTGCTGCTTCCAAGTGTAACCTGTCCAGCCAATCTTCTGCCCATACTCATCACGAGGTGAAGTCTTACCCTTGCGCAAGCCCCAAGTCTCGTGCCAGTCCATATCGATAATAAGCACATCGAGTGGAATATCCAACGAACGCATTGTCTCTACCAAATCACGCAACTCATTGTCCGAATACTGCCAATAACGACTCCACCAGTAACCGAATGTATACTTTGGAGGGAGTGGAATATCACCTGCTACACGAGTGTAGTCCTTCAACGCCTTGGTATACTCGTGTCCATAAGCGAAGAGGTACAAATCGAGGCGATCACCCGCAGGACGACACTCAACCCAGTTTTTCCAGTGATTGTCAACTGGAACGAAGAGGTGGCGCTGCGAATCGTCTACCACTGTCCAACCACCACGAGAGAGAAGACCTGTCTCCATATCGTGATTCTTTTTGAGTGGTTTCGAGCCATAGTAGCAGTCGAGTGTACGAGTTGTACCCATCAAGTTAAGAGTATCCTTATCGCCATAGTGCCATACGGTCTTCTTGCCTGCCACCAAAATCTCTGCCGAGAGGTTCTCTGCCGAGAACTTTGCACCTTTAATATAGGTCAATGTAACATTCGAAGTTGTAATTGTAAGTTTCGAACGGCTCTGGCGCACCTTAAACGCTGGAACCTCCAACTTACGATTTACGAATGTAAGCGACGCTCTATCCTCGAACTTACCATCTTCACTCCACTCCATACGAATCATCTGCGGAGTGAGAATCGTAAATCGAGCATTGCCCACAATGACTTGCGCCTTTTCATCAGCCTTTGGATTGTTCTCTGCAAAGGCGACAAACGGCATTACAAGCATAATTGCTAATGACCAAAAAGAGATCTTTCTCATTGTTATAACTTGTTTTTAGGGTTAATAATTTATTATTGTTTTGTTATTTTCACATTTACATTGCCACTCATAGTTCGCAAATCCGAAGCAACAGCCTCAGCCGAAGATTTACCTTCGAAAGTTCCCACAACAAAGTTTAAGCCTATGCGTGAGATTGTGCAGTCGCTCTTATGCGAGAGGATTTTAGCCTTCATCTCATCGGTCAAAGTCGCCACTCCCGATATCTCCAAGTTGTATTGACTCTGCGAACGATGCATCTCTTCGAGCGTAGGGTAGTACTCGCCATCAACCCACACTGCGATAATAGGCTCCTTAAATCCTAACTTTTTGAGATAACTGGCACCATCCTTCGCCTCCTGCTCGGTGCGGAAACCACCCACGAAATAGGCATACAGACCATTGTTATAAGCAGTAGTGTAGGACAACGGCATAACACCTCGCAGAGCCGAGATATTTGGTCGCTTCGAGAACAATCCTATACGAATACGATAGATAGTTCCAAAATCATAGATTTTAGTCTGTGGTACAGGATTTTTTGAGTTGTATATTGTCGGAGTTTTAACCGCTATATCCTCGTAATTGATAAAACTACGACGCTCCAACGAGAGTTTCGATAGACGATAATCACGATTTTTAAGTTCAGCAGCCACAACCTTCAACGAATCACGAGCAGTCGTAAGAGAGAGCATCGAAGCCAACTGCAACTCGTACTCAGTCAAAGCCTTTTTGCGAGCATAGTAGCCCACCAACGCATCCGACTGGTAGAGGTCGCTATTTTCATTCACCTCTCGCTCTGCTCGTGCTGTACCCTCTGCCGAAAAGTCGAGCATAGCGGTATTTCCACTGCGCTCCATAATCAAGTCGTAGGCGTACATCTTATTGTAGTAGAGCGATGACCATAGCGAGGTTATCTCGTTGTCGTACTCGGCAATCTGCGCCACCTTCGAGGCAAATACCTTGGTCAATCTATCCGCCTCCTCTCGTGTTGGAGCCTCCATATATTGACGCTGAATAGCGAGGAGTTCCCCATATCGTTTGGTCTGATTTTCGACCGCAGTCTTAACCTTCAACTCACGCTGTTGAGCATCGCACAAACTCTTATAGTCGGTTGCAGACAAGCGCTCTACAAAGTAATCGTTCAACACCAAATTGCGTTTTAGACGACTTGCATCAGGCTGATAACTACTCTTAACCTCGTTCGCAACCCCAGCCTCGCTCTTATGGTTTGCTTTGGGTTGCAGTTTTGCCTGCTCGTACTTTGCCAAAGCGGCTTTCGCATCTCTTGCCGACACCACCTCAACAACTCTCTCATACTTCGCCTGCAAGAGTCGCAACTCTCGCTCCAAGGTCAATATCGTAGGAGCAATCTGTTTGCGCTGCTGCTCACCCTCACGGGAATACCTTGCTCGATAATCTGCCAACACATCCGCCACAGAATCACGCTTGAAGGCTGCATTCTCTATATCCTTCGCACTCTGCGCCTGCGCACCAAAAGCGCACGCCAAAGCCACTGCTAATATAATTGTTCGTTTCATCATCGCCACATTCTAATAAACAAGAACTGAATAAATCCGAATATCTCCAAACGCCCCATAAGCATCAGTACCGAGCCCTGAACTTTCAGCAACGACGGCAACTCGGCATAGTTATCCAACGAGCCTACCGAGCCAAAACCTGGGCCCACATTGCCGATAAATGCGACAGACGAGGAGAATGCCGAGAGCAAATCCAAACCGAAGAGCGCACTTGTCAGCGTTCCGAGCAGTATCAACACAAAATATGTCGTGAGGAATAGTGTTACAGTATTGACCTGTCTATCGTCTTGTAAAATACCGTCAAGGCGGATACGGATAACAGCGTTAGGGTGTTGCTGGCCTCGCAAACGAGCCACCAGCACCTTGAAATAGAGCAGAACTCTATCAACCTTTACTCCTCCCGAAGTTGAGCCTGCACAACCGCAGATAATCGAGAGGATAATCAGTATAACCACCGCAAATGGAGTCCAGAGGTTGGTATCAGCCGTAGCAAAACCCGTAGTCGTAATAAGCGACACGGTCTGGAATACCGACTGTCGCAACGAAGTAAAGATATTCGGATATATATCGGCAAAATAGAGGCTCGTGCCGATAAGGAGCGTTGCTCCAACGATTATCGCCACATATACACGCACCACCTCCGAGCGGAATATATTGTTTGCCTTGCGGGTAAAGGTCGAGTAGATAAGTCCGTAGTGCAAACTCGACAAAAACATTGCCACAATCAAAACCCACTCAATCAGCGGACTATCATAGAAACCGACACTTGCATTTTTGGTCGAAAAACCTCCCGTAGCACACGCCGACATTGCGTGATTTACCGCATCAAACCAGCGCATACCCGCAAATTTCAACACCAAAGTTGAGATTATCGTCAAGCCGATATAGGTTACAAGCAGAATCTTCGCCACCATCTGCGTGCGATAACGATAGTTATCCTTCGCCAACGACGACATCTCGATACCCGACAACGCCATCTTGTTTGTTCCGAGTGACGGCAAAATCAAAAGTGCAAACATCACTACACCCACACCGCCAATCCAGTTGGTTGCCGAGCGCCAAAAGAGCAGGCCTTGTGGCAGAGCCTCGATATTGGTCAAAATCGAGGCACCCGTAGTCGTAAAGCCCGAAACACTCTCGAACCACGCATTTACCAGCGAGAACTCGCCACCCCAGATCAGTTATGTGATCATACCCACCACGCACGACAACACCCACGAGCCTACGACAATCATAAAGCCCTCTTTGGTGGTGATATTTGTCGCCTTCGATACAAAAATCATCGGAAAACCTCCGAGCAACAGTGTCAGCAGAGCCGACAACAACAGTGGATAGAAGCCCGTATCGTTCGACACGAGCGAGATACCTGCCGACACAGCCATAATGACCGAAAGGCAGAGCATCACCGTACCCACATATCTCAAAATTACACTAAATCGCATCTTCAACTACTGCATTTTGTTCGACTTCGAGATATTTATCAAGTTCTCGATATTATCGTTCAACTCCTTAATCTCATCTATCATCTCCGCCTTCACCTTATATGGCAATTTGAACGACAGATGGTCTGCCAATGCCTTGTTTATACAGAGTATAGGCTTCACGCCATAGATATAGACGAAGAAGTAGAACATCAGCACGATAGCAATCATCACCACCAACGAAATCAGCACGGGAGCCACCGAGCGATAGGCATTTTTAGACAACTGTGCAGCACGAGGGGCAACCTGACCGTGCGAAAGGGTAGTGTAGCGCTTAACCTGCTCGGTAAAGCGGTCGTACGAAGGCTCATAGGCCTCAACATACCACTTGCGACCATCAACCTTATGCACCTCAACAGTCAGCGAATCAATGACAACCGTTTCTGTCGAATGGAAATTATCGGTCAGCAAGCGCAACTCTGCACTGAACAGCGATAGACTATCCACGCAACCCTGCACCACCGCAGGAGCATTATCACGCACCGAGGAGATTTGCGAGTCGAGTTCGGCCAACGCCTTGTGGCAAGCCGACTTATCCTCCTTGCCGAAGATGGCGATATCGATAATTGCACGGCTGTGGTCGTGTGCCGAACGCAACAAATTTTTAGAAACCTCCATATCTCGGCCGCTTGCCGAGAGGATTGCATCGGTGTCATAACTGAGATTACTCAACTCAAACAACGAAATAACACCCGACGCTGTAAGCAGTGCAACAATACTCAAAAATGCCACCGTAACTCTCTTTCCAATACCTTTCATATCCGCACAAAAAAATTGTTATCCTTGATTAATTTCGCAAAGATAACAATTTTAACTAATAAAAACTATGTTTTTAAGGATATTTTTAATTGGCAGTTAACCATTAGCCATTAGCCATTGGCTCTTTTATTCCACTATCTCGCCCAAAATATCGGTATTCGGTTCAATATCCAAAAGGCACACTTTGACGATTTGGTTGATATATCGCTTGTCGTATGGAACTTTGATTTTCAGGTAGTTACTTGTAAATCCCGTCATCATTCCGCCACGCATCGTACTCTCGAACAACACCTCTGCCGTAGTGCC
>JAGCLL010000128.1 GCA_017647025.1 Alistipes sp.
AATATACTGCAAGATATCGGCAGTAGCCATATCGTCGAACTTCGTGTGATAGATATGGCAAACACCCGTTTCGAGCGAACGAACAGCCTTCAACAAGCTCTCCTCGATGGTACGACCGATGCTCATAACCTCGCCCGTAGCCTTCATCTGTGTACCGAGTTCGTTCGATGCCTCGCTAAACTTGTCGAATGGGAATCGAGCAACCTTGGTTACGATGTAGTCCAATGCAGGCTCCGAGCAAGCAGGACCATTCGAGAGCATAATCTCGTCGAGAGTCATACCCACAGCAACCTTCGCTGTTACGCGAGCGATAGGGAAACCACTCGCCTTCGATGCCAAAGCCGATGAACGCGAAACTCGTGGGTTTACCTCGATAATATAGTAGTTGAACGAGAGTGGGTCCAATGCAAACTGCACATTACATCCGCCCTCAATCTTCAATGCACGGATAATCTTCAATGCGCTGGTGCGGAGCATCTGTGCCTCCTTGTCGGTCAAAGTCTGACACGGAGCAACTACGATAGAGTCGCCAGTATGCACACCCACAGGATCTACATTCTCCATATTACAGATGGTAATTGCAGTGTCGTTCTTATCACGCATTACCTCGTACTCAATCTCCTTGTAGCCCTTGATACTCTTCTCCACCAACACCTGATGCACTGGCGAGAGAGCCAAGGCGTTACGCATCAACTCTCGCAACTCTGCCTCGTTATCTACGAAACCACCACCAGTACCACCGAGTGTAAAGGCAGGGCGAAGCACCAATGGGTAACCAATTTTATTGGCAACCTCTACACCCTCCTCGATTGTATTTACAACCTCCGAAGGCAACACTGGCTCACCCAAGTCGATACAGAGTTGTTTGAACAACTCTCTATCCTCAGCCTGCTCGATACTCTCAAACGATGTACCCAGAATTTCGACACCGCACTCCTCCAAGATACCCTTCTTGGCGAGTTGAACAGCGAGGTTCAAACCTGTCTGACCACCCAAGCCAGGAACAATAGCATCTGGGCGCTCATAACGGATGATTTTTGCGACATACTCCAACTTCAAAGGCTCCATATAGACCTTATCGGCGATGAATGTGTCGGTCATAATAGTTGCAGGGTTTGAGTTTACAAGGATAACCTCATAACCCTCCTCCTTCAAAGCAAGACACGCCTGTGTACCTGCGTAGTCGAACTCGGCAGCCTGACCAATAACAATTGGGCCAGAACCGATAACCATAACCTTCTTAATATCTGTTCTCTTTGGCATCTTTCTACTCCTCCATCAATTTAATAAACTTATCGAAAAGATATGCGCTATCCTGCGCTCCCGGAGCCGACTCCGGATTGTACTGTACCGAGAATGTCTTCTCAGCAACACACTCTATACCCTCGACTGTATTGTCGATTACACTACGGTGTGTTACTGCAAGAGGAGTCTTCTCCAACGACTTCTCATCTACAAAGTTGAGCGAGCCCTGAGCCGTAATCTCAATCTTACCGCTCGCCAAGTTGCGAACTGGGTGTCCACCGCCACGATGTACGCCATCAATCTTGCAAACCTCTGCTCCATAAGCCGATGCAAGCAACTGATGTCCGAGACCTATACCAAAAATTGGCAACTTGCCACGCAACTGCTTAATCAACTCGGTAACCACAGGAACATCTGCTGGCGCACCTGGGCCATTCGACACAAGCACACCGTGAGGATTGAATGCCAAAATCTCCTCGGCAGAGGTGTTGAAAGGCACAATCACAACATTGCAACCACGCTTATTAAGCATCTCTACCAATGTCAATTTAGCACCGCAATCAACCAAAACCACATCGAAACGGTGATTAGGTGTGCGAGAGTACCAGCGCTTCTTGCAACTCACACGCTCCACAGCGTTATGCACCTCTGGTGTAGCAGCGATAAGCGCCAAAGCCTCCTCCTTCGACATCTCGGCCGAAACGATTGCAGCACGAGTACTCTTCGAATCCCTGATAATGCGTGTAATCATACGGGTATCTACGCCACTAATACCAGGAATTGAATACTCCTCCATCAATTCCGAAATGGTTTTAGTGTAGCGGAAGTTGCTCGGAGTCATACACTCCTCACGAACTACCAGGCCTCCGATTGTGAGGTTACGAGCCTCGAAATCCTCGTCGGTAATACCGTAATTACCGATTGTAGGATAGGTCATCACTACAATCTGATTTGTACAAGCAGGATTCGATAAAATCTCCTGATAGCCAGCCATAGAGGTATTGAATACGATTTCGCATACCGCCTGACTGTCGGCACCGAAACCGTAACCCAAGAACTCCTGACCGCTCTCCAAAACTAATTTTCTGTTTGGTTGTTTCATTGTTCCTTCTATATTTTGTTGTTATTTGTTTTCGCTCCAAACTTGTTCACCTCCAAAGAGTGTCAAGAGGCATCTTCCATAGACCTCCTCACCTGCAAATGGAGTAGCCTTACCCATCGACAAAAACTCATTTGTATCTATCGTATAAGGCTTTGTAACATCATAAACCGCTATGTCTGCCCTCTCGCCTACTCGCATTGCTCCACCCAGGCGGAAGATGCGACGAGGATTCTCAGACATCAGCGCAATCAACTTCTCAATCGTAATCACACCCTTGCGCACCAGGTGTGTGTAGCATATTGCAAACGAGGTTTCAATACCAACAATACCCATCATCGATCCCTTCAAGCCTCGTGATTTCTCCTCGGCAGTATGAGGTGCGTGGTCTGTGGCAATAACCTCGATTGTTCCATCTTTGATACCCTCAATAAGGGCTTCTCTGTCCTCTTTTGCACGAAGTGGCGGATTCATCTTAAAGCGTCCATCCTCCTGCAAATCAGCATCGCACAAAACAAGGTAGTGAGGTGCTGTTTCGCACGAGATGTGGTTGCAGTGCTGCTTTGCTTCACGAATAATCGCAACGCTCTCTTTGGTAGAGATATGGCAAACATGATAGCGACAACCCTCCTCCTCGGCAAGTTTAACATCTCGCTTTATTGGTCCCCACTCACTCTCCGAGCAGATACCCTTATGTCCGTGTGCGTGAGCATATTCGCCATCGTGGATATATCCTGCGTGAAGCAACGAGTCATCCTCGCAATGCGCCGCTATAATACCATCAACAGCCGATATGCGCTGCATAGCCTTACGCATCAACGCCTCGGTCTGAATACCATTTCCGTCGTCAGAATAACCAACCGACAATGGGCGCAGAGCCTCAATCTCTGCCAACTCTCGTCGTTCACGACCTTTCGATATTGTAGCAAAAGGCAACACCTCTATCACCGCCTGCTCGTCAATCATCTGCTGCTGAACAGCGATTGTTTCAGGCGCATCTGGTGCTGGTTGAAGATTAGGCATAGAGCAAACTGTTGTAACTCCGCCACGAGCCGCAGCACGAGTTCCAGTGGTAATAGTCTCCTTTGCCGAATAGCCAGGCTCACGCAAGTGAACATGCACATCTGCCAAGCCGTAGGTAACAATACATCCCTCTGCATCAAACACTTCGGTCTGCTCGTCGGCGCTCAAAGCCTCACCTATTGCAGCAATTTTACCCTCCGCAACAAGTACATCAACCTTGCGGCTAACACCCTCGGCAACTACGGTACCATTCTTTATTAGAAGCATTTGTTTGTTCATCGCACCCATTATTTGTTCATCGCACCCCTTATATACAAAACAGGCGACCAAACAGGCCGCCTGATAATAGTTAACTCATTAAAACAGTAATAGAATGAAGAGGAGAGCAATTCGACAATGACGGCTGCGGGGCGATTTGCTCGCTCTCGTAGCCCGCTGTTGGGCAAGCCTTTATGTCAAATAATGCTACTCGCATCTCTTTACCCTATCCTTTATTTTGTGCAAAGGTACTATTTTAATTGGAATTTACAAAGTAAATACACCTAAATTTTCATTTAGCGTGGTAAAATTTTCACTCCGAGTTTCGCATAGGCTCTCTCTGCCTTTGCCAACGCATCCTCAATCGATACTCCCGTAGCCAAAATTACACCAAAACGGCGATGTCCCACAACCTCTGGTTTACCAAAGAATCGCACCTGAACACCCTCCTCTTCGAGGACTTTCTCAACATTCTCAAACTCAACCTTGTCGGTATCGCCCTCTACAACGATAGCCTTCGAGGCACTTGGTGCAATGAAGCGAACAGCCGGAATTGGCAAGCCCAAAACTGCACGAGCGTGAAGAGCAAACTCCGACAAGTCTTGCGATGCCATAGTAACCATTCCAGTGTCGTGTGGACGAGGCGAAACTTCGCTGAAAATAACCTCATCTCCCTTGATAAACATCTCAACACCGAAGATTCCATAACCACCTAACGCATCGGTAATTACACGCGCCACCTCTTGTGCTTTTGCATATGCTTTTTCACTCATTGGCTGCGGCTGCCACGACTCACGATAGTCGCCATCAACCTGATGGTGTCCGATAGGCTCCAAGAGAGTTGTTCCACCGATATGGCGAACCGTCAAGAGCGTAATTTCGTAGTCGAAATCGACAAAACTCTCAACGATGACACGACCTGCACCAGCACGACCACCCTCCTGCGCAATATGCCAAGCACGATCAATATCCTCTGCCTTTTTGATGGTTGATTGTCCGTGTCCCGACGAACTCATAATTGGCTTTACCACACAAGGGATACCAATCTCTGCCACAGCACTTTCGAACTCCTCACGAGTATCAGCAAAGCGATAGTTTGCAGTCTTCAAGTCACACTCCTCGGCAGCCAAGCGACGAATGCCCTCACGATTCATCGTAAGCAACACAGCCTTTGCTGTCGGAGCAACTTTGTAGCCCTCCTTTTCGAGTTCTACAAGCACCGGTGTAGCGATAGCCTCCACCTCTGGAATTATAATATCTGGCTTCTCGCTTACGATTATCTCTCGCAAGCGCTCACCATCGAGCATCGAAAGCGTATAACTACGATGTGCCACCTGCATAGCAGGGGCATTCTCGTAGCGATCGAGTGCGATAACCTCTACGCCATATCGTTGCAGTTCGAGAGCAACCTCCTTGCCCAACTCACCAGAGCCACACAAAAGAGCCTTTTTTGCCACCGATGTAAGTGGAGTTCCTATCTTCATATCTTAATAGATGTATTAGCGAATAATTGTTTCAGCACGGTCTGGACCTACCGAGATAATCTTTACAGGTACACCTGTCTCCTTCTCGATAAACTCTACATACTCCTTGAACTCAGCAGGGAACTCATCGTAGTTGCGAACATTGCAGATGTCGCAGTTCCAACCCTTGAACTCCTTGTAGATAGGTACGATGTCATCGGTGCACTCGTATGGGAAGTAGTCGAGTTGCTTGCCGTTAATCTCGTAACCAACGCAAACCTTAATTGTTGGGAACTCGTTCAAGACATCGCTCTTCATCATAATCAACTCGGTAACACCGTTCATCATTACGGTGTACTTCAACGCTACCATATCCAACCATCCACAACGACGAGGACGACCTGTTGTAGCACCAAACTCATTACCAATCTGACGCAAAGTCTCGCCAGTAGTGTCGAACAACTCTGTTGGGAATGGTCCGCTACCTACACGGGTGCAGTATGCCTTGAAAATACCATATACATTGCCGATGCGAGTTGGAGCAACGCCCAAACCGTTGCAGACACCCGAACAAAGTGTATTCGATGATGTTACATAAGGGTATGTACCGAAGTCAATATCGAGCAATGAACCTTGTGCGCCCTCTGCCAAAATCGACGTGTCGTTTGCGAGAGCCTC
>JAGCLL010000129.1 GCA_017647025.1 Alistipes sp.
CGGTATGAGTCCCAAGCAAAGCGTGGGTTGCCCGACAACTGTGCAACAGCCTCAACGGCCTCATCGTTCATACCGAGGTTGAGGATTGTATCCATCATACCTGGCATCGAAGCACGAGCACCCGAACGAACTGATACGAGGAGTGGCAACTCCTTGTCACCGAACTTACGACCAGTCAATGCCTCAACTCGCTTGATAGCAGCCTCAACATCTGGACGGAGCATCTCGATAACAGCAGCCTGACCGTGCTGGTAGTACTCTGTACAAACATCAGTAGTGATGGTAAATCCCGGAGGTACCGGAATACCGATAAGGTTCATCTCGGCGAGGTTTGCACCCTTACCACCGAGCAACTCTCTCATCTTGCCATTTCCCTCGGCCTCTTTGTTACCGAAGAAATAGACTCTCTTTACATTTGTCATAGCAAAATAATTTTTTAATTATTAAATATATAAGTGATAAAAAATTTCGTTTTTCTGTTTAGGAATTGCTACCAACCGACAAAATTAAGAATTTTTTGCGAAAAATCAAACAAATATCCAATTTCTAACAAAAAATAGACCTTTACACCGAAGTAGCACAATTTTATTATCGCAAATTCTTCTATTAGTTGATTAAATTTATTGCCTCAACAGTGTGTATATTTACATATATTTATTAACTTTGCAGTGATTAAACGAACACTTTTTTAATTAAAACAACAACTATTATGAAAAAATTTCAATTTTTATTGGTTGCTATCGTAGCGATGTTCGTATCGGTAGCAACAGCAGAGGCTAAGACAGAGGAGCCTACATTGGTTTTGCCATCGGTTGTTGGTAGCAACATGGTGCTTCAGCACTCGACTACCGTAAACATCTGGGGTTGGGCAAAGCCAAAGTCTTCGGTTAAGGTTAGCCCAAGTTGGCTCAACTTGAAGAAGCCTCTCAAAGTGAAGGCTAACGCAGAGGGTTTGTGGATTTTGCCAGTTGAGACTCTCGGCGCAAGTTATGATGCTCACTCTATCACCATCAAGGCTGGTAAGGAGGTTAAGGAACTCAAAAACATCCTCTTCGGTGAGGTTTGGCTCTGCTCTGGTCAGTCAAATATGGAGTGGCCTGTAAAGAAAACTCCTGATATGAGAGATGAGTTGGACAACGAGCCAAACAACAAAATTCGTCTCTACTCAACAGGCCGCACTGCTTCGTCTACACCTCAGAACGAGGTTCCAAAGCAGAAAAGACACAAGCCAAGATGGAATGTGTGCGACAGCGAGTCATTGGAGAACTTCTCGGCAGTAGGTTATGGCTTCGGTAAGGAGTTGCAGGAGGCTTTGAATGTACCTATCGGTCTTATCGACGCATCTTATGGTGGCACACCAGTTGAGGGTTGGTTGGGCGCAGAGTACCTCGCAGAGAACCCTAATGTTGCTGCTATTGCAAAGAAGTCAAAGAATAAGGGTTGGAAGAACAAAATTTCGTGGCTTCACAACGCAAATATCTACCCTATCCGCCACACCACTATCGCAGGTGTTATCTGGTATCAGGGTTGTTCAAATGTAAACTACGGTGGCTACGGCACAATGCTCAACGGCCTTATCAAGTCGTGGCGTGAGGAGTTCCGCAATCCTGAGATGCCATTCTACATCGTAGAGATTGCACCTCACACATACGGTGGTATCCGTGGCGCTCTCCTTCGTGAGACTCAGTACCGTGTATCGCTCCGCAACAAGAACTGCGAGTTGGTATGTACTAACGACCAGAACCAGATTCCTGGCGACATCCACCCTCCAAAGAAGGCAGATGTTGCTCACCGCTTGGCACAGTGCGCACTCGGTGGCCACTACAAGAAGACCACCGCAGAGTTCCGTTCGCCAGCATACAAGTCTATGACTGTTGAGGGCAACGCAATCCGTGTAATGTTCAAGGATGTTCCTACAACTCTCGTACAGAAGGGTGAGGGTCGCATCAATGGTTTCCAGATTGGTGTTCAGGATCCAAAGAACGAAGATAAGTTGATGTTCGTTTTAGCCGAGGCTAAAATCGAGGATAACACTATCGTTGTTTCGGCAGAGGGCGTAACTGAGCCATTGGCTGTTCGTTACTGCTTCAACGAGGATATGGGTAATGTATTCTCGGCAGAGGGACTTCCACTTATTCCATTCCGTAGCGACAGGAAAGACAACTCGGCAAGTGCCCGTCCTTATGTAGAGAAGCCATCGGAGATTGCTATCAAGTTCGAGGGTGAGGGTTATGTTCGCAGCACTTTCACCGAGGGTGCTCAACTCTGGCCTACCAAGAATTTCGTTCTCAGCAACATCTATCCAAAGGAGTTCGAGGGCTTCGAGATTATGTGTCCACATCCAGTAGAGAAGGGCAAGTACAGCGCAGGTGGTCGTGTTACAGCATTGGCTGATGGTAAGATCTATATGTTTACCTACAACAATGGCTCTACTCGCAAGGCTCCTTGGCGTGTTCTCACCAACAGTTACACTCGTTGTGCAATAAATGGCAAGTTGGCTGGTACATTCTGGATTGTAGAGCGTGAGGTTAAGGCTGGCGATGTTATCGAGTTGCCTAAGTTCAAGGCTACTTGGGGAACAATCGTTCTTGCAAAGACTATCGAGTAATCAATATACTCACCACACAGAGGAGGTTACCAACGATTTGGTTGGTAACCTCCTCTCTTTTTATATAAATATAGGTGGATTTATTCGCTGTTATCAAAATTCTTATTATATTTGTGGTTAGAAAAGTTTATTATGCAGTTATGAGATACAAAAGAATTCTTCTCAAATTGAGTGGCGAGTCGTTACAGGGCGAGCAGAAATATGGAATTTCAATGGAGCAGGCTCGTGTATACGCACAGCAAATTAAGCAGGCACAGGAACTTGGCACGGAGATTGGAATTGTAATCGGTGGAGGAAATATCTTCCGTGGATTGCAGGGAGCAAAGCGAGGCTTCGACCGTGTAAAGGGCGACCAAATGGGTATGTTGGCGACCATCATCAACTCGCTGGCATTGCAGGCAGTATTGAACGACGAGGGTGTAAAGTGCAAGGTATTAACCTCAATCCGTATGGAGCCTATTGGCGAGTACTACTCGAAGGATAAGGCTTTGGAGTATCTCCGTGAGGGATATGTGGTGATTATCGGCGGTGGAACATCAAATCCTTACTTCTCAACCGACTCGGCATCGGCTTTGCGAGGCATCGAGATTGAGGCAGACGGATTCTTCAAGGGCACTCGTGTAGATGGTGTCTACACAGCAGACCCAGAGAAGGACCCTACCGCTACAAAGTTCGACGAGATTTCGTTTGACGAGATTTACGCTCGCAATTTGAAAATTATGGATATGACAGCCTTCACCCTCTGCAAGGAGAATGGCTTGAACATTATCGTTTTCGATATGGATACACCGGGCAATCTTATGAAGGTGTTGCGTGGCGAGAATATCGGAACATTGGTACACAAATAATAAAGGGAGTGGAGAGTTGAGAGTGGAGAGTTGAGAGTTTTTTCATCTCTACCTAAAAAACCTAATGACTCTAACGACACTAACGCCCCTAACAACTCTAATTAAAAAACTATGAAAAGAAGACATCAGAAGAAGAGCGCTTTGAGTATGGTTGTAATGGCAATTCTTGCCATTGTACTCTGCGCAGCACTACTCTTTGGCGGCTCATTTACCGCCAAGGCGCAAGATAGACCAACACCAGAGCAGGCAACCCTTGTAAAGGAGGGACAGAATGCCCCTGCATTTGAGGTTGAAATGTTCGACGGCTCGACCGTTAAACTTGCTGACTTGAAGGGCAAGGTGGTATTGTTGAACTTCTGGGCAACTTGGTGCCCTCCGTGCCGTGCCGAGTTGGCTACCGTCGAGAAGGAGTTAATCGAAAAGTTCAAGGGTCAGGATTTCGTATTTCTCCCTGTTTCTCGTGGAGAGAAAAAGGAGACCGTAGCGGCATTCCGTGAGAAGATGGGCTACACTTTCCCTATGGGACTCGACACCGACAGCCGAGTTTACAAGGAGTATGCGTCGCAGTATATTCCTCGCAACTTCCTTATCGGCAAAGATGGTAAGATTGTAAAGGTGAGCATTGGCTACACCCCAGAGGAGTTTGCAGAGTTGATAAAAGAGATTGAAGAACAATTAAAAAAATAGCAGTTAATATGGATACTAAAACAATTCTTAATGATGCAACCGCTCGTATGCAAAAGACGGTTGATTTCTTGGAGGAATCTTTGGCTAACATTCGTGCAGGCAAGGCTTCGGTGAATGTTTTGAATGGAGTATTTGTAGAGTACTATGGTTCGCAGACTCCTGTTTCAGGCGTAGCGAGCGTTACTGTACCCGATGCAAAGACAATCCTCATTCAGCCTTGGGATAAGAATATGATTCGCCCTATCGAGAAGGCTATCATCGACTCGAACATTGGTCTCACCCCATCGAACAATGGCGAGAGCATTCGTCTTTCGATGCCACCACTCACCGAGGAGCGTCGTAAGGAGTTGGTTAAGCAGTCGAAGGCAGAGGCAGAGAATGCCAGAGTATCGTTGCGCAATGCTCGTCGTGATGCTGTCGAGGCATTCAAGAAGGCTGTAAAAGAGGGTATGCCTGAGGATGAGGGCAAGGACGGTGAAGCACAGGTACAGAAGGTTGTTGACAAGTTCAACAAGCTTATCGATACCGCTTTCGAGAAGAAGGAGAAGGAGATTATGACTGTGTAAGCAATCGAATACATAACAAGAAAACGGAGAGGCAAACCTCTCCGTTTCTTTGTTATATGTACCTACGATTACTTTGTAGGGTAAGCGGCGATGAACAAATCACGCTCACGAATCTGTGTAGCAATCTTGTGAAGGTTTGCCAACGAGATATGACCTACAACATACTGGTAGTCGTTGCTGATATACTGCTCCTCGATGCTCTCGAAGTTGAACAACGCACGATCCTCGCTATTCTGGTAGCGGAGGTATACACGAACTACCACATCGTTAGTAAACTCCACCGGAGTGCGACCAATCATTCGCTTGTACTCGTAGCGGTAGTTGTAGAAGCAAGCGGTAATATCGCTCAACACAGCCGAGCCTGTTGGGTGACCACCCGCACCACGACCGAACATAAACTGCTTGTCGTAGAACTTACCCTTGATAACTACACCATTAAACTCATCCTCCACACTATATATATATTTATCGCGCGAGATGAGTTGTGGCATAACGCTCATAATGATTTTGCCATTCTCCAACTTCTCGACATGGGCAACCAACTTGTAGCGACGCTCCTTCTCGTTCGCAAAGCGAATATCGTTGTCGTTCATCGAAGAGATACCGTAGGTAAATATCTTTTCGGGTGCCACATAACAACCGAAGGCGTGCACGGTGATGATAATCAACTTAAACAACGAGTCCCAACCGCCAATATCGAGAGTAGGATCGCTTTCGGCAAAGCCCAACTCCTGCGCACGACGCAAAGCCACATCGTAGGAGTAGTTCTCGTTAAAAATCTTTGAGAGGATAAAGTTCGAAGAGCCATTCAAGATACCCTTAACCGATACGAGGAGGTCGTTGTCGTAGTACTCTTCGAGGTTACGGATAACAGGAATAGAGCCACAAGCCGATGCGTCGTAGAGCAAAGCCACATTGTGCTTCTGCTGCAACTCAATCAACTCTGGCAAGTGGTGCGCCAACATCTTCTTGTTGCCTGAAACTGCCGAGCGACCACTCTGCAATGCTCGTTTTACAATATGATATGCCGCCTCGGCATCATCAATCAACTCTACGATAAGATTAATATCCTCGTCATTGAAGATATAGTCGGGGTTGTCGGTAAAGTCAGCCTCTACGCCACGCTCCTTGGTTATATCACGCACGCAGATACGCTTAATTACCGCCTCATTCGAGGAGATTGTATTCAATACATCGTACAGGCCACGACCAACATTGCCGAAGCCAAACATTCCGATTGTAAGTTGTTTATTTCCCATTTTTATGTTTAGTTTATAAATTCCAAAATAAGTTTATTCAACGACTCCGCCTCCACGAGGAAACCATCGTGTCCGAACGATGAGTCGATAAGGTGATAGTGCGCCCCATTGATATTGTCGGCAAGGTAGCGATTTTCAACCTCCGTAAAGAGAATATCGCTCGTAATACCCACAACAAAAGTACGGCTCTTAATCGCTTTGAGAGCCTCGACCACGCCACCTCTGCCACGACCAATATCGTGCGAATCTACTGCATACGAAACCGAAGCATAGGAGTAGGCGTTAAATCTTCGACGCAACTTCTCGCCCTGATAGCGCTGGTAGGAGTGTACTCGGCGCTTGAATAAATCGTCTTTCAACTCCTCATTATCCTGCTGTGTAAGGCAGTATGCCGGGCCACCGCGGTAACTCAGCAACGCCACACTGCGTGCCGCAGCCATACCCGCCTCGCCAGCATCATCTCTTCGCTCGCCAAAGGTTGGATCATTCTCCAAAATCCAACGCTGCGACTCGTTGAAAGCCGAAATCCAAGGTGTGGTGGTCGCTCCCGTAGCAATCAGCACCAAGTTCTCTGCCAAGTCAGGATTTGCCAACGACATTTCCAAGCACTGAAAGCCACCTATCGAACTACCGATAAGTAGTTTTACTCGCTTGATGCCGAGGTGCTCCGCCAATCGGCGATGGCACTCCGCCATATCGCGCACAGTAACCTTCGGGAAGTCGCCATACCACTTCTCGCCCGTAGTTGGATTAATCGAGAGGGGGCCTGTTGTGCCATAGTGCGAGCCGAGGAAGTTGGCGCAGATAATAAAGTATTTCGAAGCGTCGAGCAACTTACCCTCGCCAATCATCTCTGGCCACCACGACTCCACATCCGAAGATGCAGTCAAGGCGTGGCACACCCAGATGATGTTCGAGTCATCCTCGTTGCGCTCACCATAGGTGTCGTAGGCGATTGTCAACTCTGGCAAAATGCCTCCACCCTCCAAGTGTAATGGTGTTGTATCGTGAAAAAATTTAGCCACTAATTCTCAATTCTTAATTCTCAATTCTCAATTAGATTTGAGCAAAACTTTGCTCAAAGTCTTCAATAATATCCTCTACCGCCTCCAAGCCTGCCGAGATACGCAAGAGTGTAGGCGAAATACCTGCACGCTCCAAAGCCTCCTCGCTCAACTGCTTGTGAGTGGTCGATGCAGGGTGGGTAACCACAGTTATCGAGTCGCCAATCATCGTCATATTGGCAACGAGTTTCAATCCCTCAAC
>JAGCLL010000130.1 GCA_017647025.1 Alistipes sp.
ATCTCGGTACGCACAGCAAGGCTATCTTCCAACACCTCAACGCCATCGACAAACTCCGCCAAGACATAGTTCGTAGCCATATCCTCGGCATATTCGAGGTGGTCAATAGTAAGACCTGCTGTTTCGAGCATATTCTTCGCCTGGCGCAACGAGCGACCTGCAACATAAGGCACATCTACCATTCGCTGACGCACCGAATTTATCGTTACATATACCTTTCTACCCGGCTTAACCACAACACCACCCTTTGGAAGTTGGTCAAGCACCACACCACCCGGATAAGCCGACACGTGGAGTGAGTCATTAACGATAATCTGCAAATCTCTGCGAGCAGCAAAGTACTCCGCATCGTTCATTCTCAAACCTACAAAATCAGGCACGGTACGGCGTGCGCTGTGGCGTGTTCCAAAGGCCATAGCGATAAATGACGCTATCGCCAACCCCAAAAACACCAACGCAATAACTACGATATTGTATGCAATAGTGTGTTTCTTCAACCAAGACCAAATGCTATGCATTCAATTAAAAATTAAAAGTTAAAAATTAAAAATTTCCTTCAACCAAATAATCGTAGGTGATTGAGAAATTTTGTGCGATGCGAGGCGATGAAAGCGGAGCATACTAAATGGTATGTGAGCATTTCAGCATCCGAAGCACTCGTGCAAAATTTACCAATCAGAACGATTATTTTTCAATTTCATTGTAATGGGTATCTCTTTCGACCGCTTTGTAGCCTGCCGAAGCGCACATCTTCTCAATCTCGGCAATTGTAAGTCGTGGTCGCTCGTCGGCTGCACCAGCCATCGAATATATCTTTGTCGAGTCCTCAATTGTACCGTCAATATCGTCTGCACCAAACGACAACGCCATCTCTGCCGTAGCCTTGCCATACATCACCCAATACGCCTTGATGTGTGGTACATTGTCGAGTATCAAGCGACTCATAGCCAAAGTTCGCAAATCATCTACAACCGATGTTTCGCCCAACGACTCCAAGCCATTGTTAGCACTGCGGAATTTCAGCGGAATGAAGGCGTTGAAGCCACCCGTTCTATCCTGTAACTCTCGCAAACGCATAAGGTGGTCTATGCGGTGGTCGATTGTTTCGATATGACCATACAACATAGTAGCATTCGAGTCGAAGCCGAGTCGGTGCGCCTTCTCGTGCATCTCCAACCACTCCGCCGAAGAGCACTTGCCGGGGCAAATCTCCGCCCTAATTTTTTCATCGAAAATCTCGGCTCCGCCACCAGGTATAGACTCCATACCCGCCTCTTTCAGCAGTTGCAAGCCCGCCTCAATCGTCAAGCCAGCCTTGCGAATCATATAGTGCAACTCCACCGCCGTAAATGCCTTGACACACACCTCAGGCATAATCCTCTTCACGCCCCTAATCATCTCGGCATAGTAGTACAAATCTCTGTCGGGGTGAACGCCGCCCACAATATGCACCTCGGTTGCGCCACTCGCCTTGCGAGATGCAACCTGCGCCAGCACCTCCTCCATAGAGTAGTCCCACGCCCCAGCCTCGCCCTTGCGGCGGCGGTAGGAGCAGAATCGACACTCAAACAAGCAGATATTGGTCGGTTCAAGGTGGAAGTTCTTGTTGTAGAACACCTTGTCGCCGCTCTTGCGCTCCTTCGCCTCGGTAGCCAAGCGAGCCAACAGCCACAACGGAGCCTCCTCCCAAAGCATCTTGGCCTCGGCAACATCTATGCGCTCACTACGCTGTAACTTCTCGGCAATCTGCTCTATACTCATACTATTTCGGTGCTTTACGATAGAGATATACGGCAATTACTCCGTAGATTATATTAGGCAACCATACGGCAACCATAGGAGGCAATGAACCTCCCTTGGCAAACTCCTCGAATACTCGGTTGAGCATAATGTATGAGAAGCACAAGGCAATACCGATACCGATATGCAAGCCCGTACCTCCTCGCACCTTGCGTGAGGAGAGCGATACGCCAATAAGTGTCAGAATAAATGTTCCGAGTGGATAGGCAAAGCGAGTGTGATGCTCCACCTCGATATGACGGATAGAGTCCGAGCCCTTTGCTCGTTGCTGATCGATAAAGTCGTTCAACTCGGAGATATTCATCGTTTTGATAAGTTGGTTGAGATTACCCAACTCCACAATATCGAGATTTAGAAGAGTGTCGAGGTTGCGATGTTGAACAAAACTCTCCTTGCCACTCTCATCAAAAGTGCGAGTAATGTAGCGAGAGGACTTCCAGCGCTTGCTCTCCTCCTCGAACTTTGCGTCCGAAGCCTCTAACGAAGCCTTCATAACGCTACCCTCATACTTTTCGAGCGCCATAAACGATGCCGTAGAGGAGTTCTTGCTAAAACCTCGCAAATAGAGGAATGTTCCCGGCTCGATTTGGCGATAAATATGGCGGTCGTACTGCACATGCTTTCGACGAGGGATATACTGCTGCTCGAACGCCACACAGGTGCGCTGCGAAATTGGAATAACCCAAAGGCTCAAACCAAGCGACACGATGGTGATAACGAGTGCGCTGATAAGGTATGGCCACATCAATCTTCGGAAACTCATACCACCCGACAGCATCGCCACAATCTCGGTCTGATATGCCAACTTTGAGGTGAAGAAGATGCAGGCAATAAAGGTGAATAGCGCACTAAACTGATTTATGAAGAATGGCACAAAGTTCAAGTAGTAGTCCAGAATAATACTCTTGAACGGAGCGTGCGTCTGGGTAAAACCATCAATCTTCTCGACATAGTCAAAGATTACCACCACCACGATAATCATAGCAATGGCAAATATGTAAGTGCCGAGGAACTTACGAATGATGTAACGGTCGAGGATTTTCAACCCCGGCCACCAACTACGACCTGTCTTATATTGCGGCTCCATTGTTCTACGAACAAATTAAAAATTAAAAATTAAGAATTGAGAATTATCTCTAAACTCTCCACTTTCAACTCTCAACTCTTTTTATAGTCTTCTGCCGAGTTTCTCAACCATAATCGTCTTCCACTCGGCAAAGTCGCCAGCGATAATGTGCTTGCGAGCCTCGCCAACCAACCACAAGTAGAAACCGATATTGTGCAACGATGCAATCTGCGCTGCCAACATCTCACCACACACCACAAGGTGGTGCAAGTATGCCTTCGAGTAGGCGTGGTCAACAAAAGTTGCTCCGTTAGGATCAATCGGCGAGAAGTCATTCTCCCACTTCTTGTTGCGGATATTTATAACACCCTCACTCGTGAAGAGTTGTCCGTTTCGACCATTGCGAGTAGGCATCACACAGTCGAACATATCAACTCCTCGTGAAATCGCCTCCAAGATATTTATCGGCGTACCCACACCCATCAAATAGCGGGGTTTATCCTCTGGCAACACCGCATTTACAACCTCAATCATCGCATACATCACATCGGTAGGCTCACCCACAGCCAAACCTCCGATAGCATAGCCATCGGCATTGTACTGCAAGACATTCTCCGCAGCCTTGGCACGCAAATCGGGATAACCACAACCCTGCACGATAGGGAACAACGACTGATAGTGTCCGTACTTTGGTTGAGTCTTGTGGTATTGATTGAAACAACGGTCGAGCCAACGCTCGGTCAAAGCCAACGACTTTGCCGCATACTCCTTCGGAGCATCGCCCGGAGGACACTCGTCGAATGCCATCATAATATCGGCACCAATAGTACGCTCCGTGTCAATTACGCTTTCGGGCGTAAAGAGGTGGCGAGAGCCGTCAATATGCGACTGGAAGTGGCAACCCTCCTCCTTCAACTTTCTACACGCCGCCAACGAAAAAACCTGAAAACCGCCGCTATCGGTCAGCATTGGCTTATCCCAAGTCGAGAAGCGATGTACACCACCCGCCTCCTCCAAAATTTTCATTCCAGGGCGGAGATAGAGATGGTAGGTGTTTGCCAAGATAATCTGCGCCTTCGCCTCGTCACGAACATCACGATGAAAAATGCCTTTCATCGCCGCAGCAGTACCTACCGGCATAAAAATCGGAGTCTGAATAACACCGTGGTCGGTAACCATCTCGCCCGCACGGGCGTTGGTCTTTGTATCCTTATGTTGTAAAGTAAACTTCATAATCTTGTGCAAAATTACTAATTTTCACGAAATTTTGCGTAAGTTTGCAAAATAATTGACAACTCTAACTGCACAAATGGAGGTAATTTACGACATAATATACAGAGCCTTAATGACTTATGGCGGTTTTGGCATAGCACTCGGCATCGCTATTTTAGTGCTATTCATCGTTCAAATCTCGCTACAACTTGGCATCTATGGTCGCATTGCGTCGTTTCGACTTATGAGTCGCAAACAAATTCGCACCGAGGAGCCTGCAATATCTGTGGTTGTTCCACTCTTTGCAGAGGATTATGACTACCTCGACACAACACTCACAACACTCCTGACACAGGACTACTCGAAGTTCGAGGTTGTGCTTGTATATGTGGGAAACTGCAACGACTTCTTCGAAGATGTAAAGTCGCTTCAAAGGCTCTACCCTCACTTCTCACCGGTGCATATCGACTACTCACCACACTACCCCATATCGACAAAAACTGCGTTGAATGTGGGTATCAAGAGTGCAAAATATGACTTTGTCGTAACCACCTCTTCCGATGCAACACCATCGTCGGAGCGTTGGCTCTCACTATTAGCCAAGGGATTTCTCTATGGCGATATTGTTTTGGGTTATAGCGGTATAGTTCGTCAGCGAGGTTTCCAGAACTTCATCTTCCGAGAGCACCAGTTCTCTTGCTCGGTGGCGTGGCTCTCATCGGCAATACGCCGTCGCACCTATTCGGCATCACGCAATGTTTTGGGCTTCGCCAAACACCTCTACTTCGATGTCCGAGGATTTAACCACCTCAATATGAATGTGGGCGAAAATGACCTCTTCGTACAGCAGATTGCTACACGCGAGAATGTCAGCATCGTGCTATCTCCTCGTGCAACCTGCACAGAGCGCACCTGGGGCGGCTGGGGCTGGTGGTGGCGTCGTGAAAAGATGCTACAAACCACCCATCGTTACTACCCGAAGTGGGCTATGGTGCCAACAATCGTGGAGTTCTTGTTCCGAGTACTCTTCTTTGCTGCTGTATTGACAGCGGTAATCTGTATGCCGTGGGAGTTTAAGTTGGCAGCCCTTGTAGTAGCCCTTTTGCGCTACTTCATTGTGATGTTTGTGGTTATAAGAAATAGTCGCAGATTGGGTGAAAGCGGACTCGCTCCACTCCACTTCATCTACGACATTATCGAGCCTATATTGCGACTCGCAATAGCACTTTTTTCGCACAAAAAGTATAAGAAATCGTGGCTGTAAAGGAGTATAACTCATACGATGACCGTGCGCTTGTAAGTATGGTTATCGAGGGCGATAGCACCGCCTTCGATACCCTATTTACACGCCATAGCGAGATGATTTACAGCACATTATTCAAGTTTACGGGCAATAGTGATAATGTCGAAGATTTGATGCAGGAGGCCTTTATGAAGGCATACCTCAAAATCGGACAATACAACCCCAAGTATGACTTCGGCGCTTGGATTTATACCATTGCACGCAACACCTTTGTGGACTTTTCGCGCACACAGAAAAATAGCGCCCTAAACTCGCAAAATCTCCCACTCGAAAGTGGCAATTCGACACAACCTTCGGTCTTGACGCCAGAGGACTACATCATAAACGCCCAGCAACGAGCGCAAATCGAGCGTTATATATCGATGCTCCCAGAGGATTATCGCCAACTCTTTGAGTTGAGATTTATTGATGAGTATAGTTACGAAGAGATAGCCGAGAAACTCGATATGAAACTCGGAACGGTAAAGACTCGCATCTTCCGAGTGCGCAATCTTATGTGTCGCATCATCACCGAAGGCGAGAACAGAGATGATAAACAGAGTAACAATGGATAGTGTAGCACTTATCGAAAAGTACTTCGGCAACCTGTCGGAGCAGCAGCACGAGCAGTTTGCTCGTCTTGGCGAGGTCTATGCGGAGTGGAATGCCAAGATAAATGTCGTATCCCGCAAAGATATGGAGCATATCTACCTGCACCATATCCTCCACTCGTTGGCTATTGCCAAAGTGTGCCAATTTGAGGATGGAGCCAAGGTGCTCGATGTGGGCTGCGGAGGCGGTTTTCCTTCGGTGCCTCTCGCAATTATGTTCCCAAATGTGCAGTTTACCGCTTGCGACTCGATAGGCAAAAAAATTCGTGTTGTCGAGGGTGTTTGCGAGGCGGTAGGCATCAAAAATATCCACACCGTAAATGGTCGTGTCGAGCAGTTAAAGGAGCAGTTCGACTACATCGTTTCACGAGCCGTAACCGATATGCCGACCTTCGTAGGTTGGGTTAAGGGTATGGTGCGCAAGGGGGCAAAAGGCTCTCTTGCAAATGGCATTCTCTACCTTAAAGGTGGCGATTTAACCGAGGAGTTGCGTGCGAGTCGCCGCAAGTGGGAGCGCCACTACATCTCGGAGTTCTTCGAGGAGGAGTTCTTCGACACCAAGCAGGTGGTATATTCTCAAAATTGAGAATTGAGAATTGAGAGTTGAGAATTGAGAGTTGAGAATTGAGAGTTGAAAGAAATGCGTAGGGCAATTTTAATAGTGGCATTGTTGGTTTCGGTCCTTGCGGTCGAGGCAAAGCCTCGCTTGCGTGACTCAATAACCATTTTTGGGCGTGTTTTATGCGAAGGCAAACCGCTTGCAGATGTCCCCGTATCTGACGGAGTTCATATTGTCAAGACTGACTCTCTCGGACGCTACACCATCGCCTCGAACAAGTGGCAAAACACCGTCTTTGTAATCACACCTTCGGGCTATGAGCCAGAGTGTAAGAAGCGTATCCTACCTCGATTTTGGTCACTCTTACGCAAGAAGCGAGAGGTGGCAGAGGAGCACAACTTCCACCTCGTAAAGCGTGATCAGAGTCGCCATCGCATAATTTTTATGTCGAACCTCTTTTTGCAGAACTCCAACGACGACCTCCTACAATTTAAGCGCCGCACTATACCTGCGGCACGCAAAATCACCAAAGAGGTGGGCGATAGTACAGCGGTCTACACATTTCTGCTCGGTGATATAAGCAACTGTCCTGTGTGGTACTCTCGTGAGTTTGATGTAGGCGATGCCGTATCGTTGGTTGCCTCATTGCGCTACCCCACTATGCTCTACACGGTTATGGGCGACCAGGACAATGATGGAGCAGTGCCAGGAACGGGACTTACCGATTATAAGGCTGAGCGACAATATGTCTATTCGTGTGGTCCAAAGTACTACTCGATGAATATCGGCGATATTCACTATATCGTTCTCGACAATACTGTCTTTCGCAATGAGCCCGGCAAGGGTAAATACCCTACTGAAATTGTCGGAAGACGCAACTACGAGCGCTTTGTAACTTCCGACCAACTCGATTGGCTACGCAAGGATTTGGCTCTTATCAAGGATAGGTCGAAGCCTATTGTTGTCTGTATGCACCAAAGCACCTTCACCAGTACCTCCAAGCAACGCATCTCGAAGCGATACTCCAAGCCCGAACAGGTGGACTCTTTGACAAATTGCTTTGCAGGGTTCAAAAATGTGCACTTTGTAACCTCTGGCTCGATGGATAGAGCAACTCATCGAACGAAGGATTTGCCCCATATTACCGAGCACGCCATCGCTTCGACTTCGGGCGACAGATGGCGCACAAGTTACAATGGCTTTATGGCGATAAATTCGAGTGGTACACCCGCAGGCTTTGAGGTGTTCGACATCGAGGGTACAAAGATGAAGTGGCACCACCGCAGCGACACCAACGAGCGCAAACCTTTCAGAGTCTACGATATGGAGAGCGTGGGAGCCTACTATCGTGACCATATTGAGATACAAAATCTGCTCCGAGAGTATCCGAAGACCTTTATTGACTATGGCGACGAAGATTTTTCAAAGTATATATATATCAATTGGTGGGGCTTTGAGCGAGGTGCAAAGTTGCAAGTCTTCGAGAACGACAAACCTCTCCGCACCCGCCAAATTATGCAGGCAGACCCCACCTTTGTGGTAATATCGCCTGCGGTAACTCTCAAAGAGAGTCGCAACAGCAAACCTCGCTTCTGGCGCAATAATTGCCGCCATATGTTCCGAGTTGTGCGCACTTCGCCAACATCGACTATTAAGGTGCGAACAACTTCGCCATTTGGAGAGGTACACGAGGAGGTTTTCGTAGGCAAAAAGGAGTTCCTGCCACTTCTGCATTAGTTTTTTACCCAAATAGGAGGCTATTTAGTAAAAATTGTTTGCAGTTTGGATTTTTTGCCTTATCTTTGCAGTGTTAAAAGCAGTTAGGGTTTCAATCTTGAAGGGGATTGAAATTCTTTATTTTTTTGTTGCTTGGAAAATCCCTAATGGGAAAATCGGAGGCGATTTAGAGTTGAAAAAATTAAAAGTTGATATAAGTATTATGGCACAGATTAATTACCTCACCGCTGAGGGTTACAAGAAATTGAAAGACGAACTCGACCATATGCGCTCGGTAGAGCGTCCTGCTGCGGCTGCGGCTATTGCAGAGGCTCGTGATAAGGGCGATTTATCGGAGAATGCAGAGTACGATGCTGCTCGTGAGGCACAGGGTTTGTTGGAGTTGCGCATTGCGCAGTTGGAGGCTACACTCAACAACTCACGAGTTATTGACGAGAGCAAAATCCAGAAGGACAAGGTGCAGATTTTGAGCAAGGTAACACTTCTCAATCACAACAATAAGCGCGAGGTAACCTACACTATCGTATCGGAGAATGAGGCAAATCTCCGTGAGGGTAAGTTGGCTATCGGTACCCCTATCGCAAAGGCTTTGCTCGGCAAAAAGAAGGGCGAGACAGTAGAGGTAACCGTTCCTGCTGGCGTTATCAAGTTCGAGATTCTCGACATCTCGATTTAATTTTCGAGAAACATAGTACAACATATATGAAACGAGCCATTTTAGCACTCTTCGCACTCTCGGCTCTATTTGCTACGGAGGCACAACAGGTCTATCGCACCGAATTTTCGGTCTTTGACCTCCGTGAGGGCGCACTCCAAAACGACCACTCTCGCACCGAGCGACACATCACATTCACACCAAAAACCTTGGAGGTTGTTGATAAGGTGGAGGTTGTTGGGCAAAAGGTTAATCTGCCTACTGCGTGGAGTGACTATAATGTCTATATTCATATACAAAATACAATCAAAGCGTACGATCTTGTTGTAAATGAGCAGTTGGTTGCTTCGGTAGAGGACTCCTACACCCCTGCCGACTTCCTCCTCTCGCCCTATTTGCGTCAGGGCGAGAATGAGATCTTATTGCTGCTCCGTCGCTCGGAGGCAATAAACCTTCACGACGGTTCGAAGAGCAACCTTGTGGAGCAGTTCCACGGCTCGTACCTCTTTGCTCAACATCGTAAACATATCTTCGACTACGATGCCCGCATCGTACCTACCGAAAACGGAAAAGGGCTCGCTCTCGAACTCAACATTGCTGTACGCAACGACTTCAATTTCGAGGAGATTGTGCAGGTGGGCTACGACATCTACTCCCCAGAGAACAAACTTATTGACTACGCCGTGCGTGAGTTCCCTGTGGCTGGTCGCAGCATCGACACTCTGCGCATCAACACACTACTCGGCGATGATAGTCGCTTCTTGTGGAGCGCATCAAATCCAAAACTCTACCGCCTGACTCTCTACACCAAGCGAGATAGCAAACCTCGTGAGTATATCTCTTTCTATATTGGTGCAGGCACAACCTCATTTGCCAACAACACAATACTCCGCAACGGCAAGGCTATTGCCATAAAATCGGCACGCTACAATGCTCGCACCTCCTATAACGAGGCGCTTGCCGAGATTAAGGCGTTGAAGGCGCAGGGCATCAACACTCTCCTTCCCGACAATCCGCAGCCGAAGTGGTTTTACGACATCTGCGACAAGTTGGGAGTATATGTTATCGAGCGTGCGAACATAAACCCTGTGGAGGAGTCCCACAATCGCAAAATTGGCGGTACGCCATCGAATAACCCCGAACTCTTGGGCGAATATCTCTCACGCATAAAGGCAATGTACTACCGCACCCGCAACCACTCCTGCATCATCGCCTACGCACTTGGTGGCGACCAGGCTGGTAATGGCTACAATATGTACAAGGCATACCAGTGGCTCAAAGGCGTAGAGAAAAATCGTGCCGTAATCTGCACCTCGGCTGAGGGGGAGTGGAACAGCGATATCCAAATTGAGAGTTGGAAATTTTAACAATACTTCAAAATTGGAGGCGATGAGGCTATTTTTGTGCTAAACGAGGCGATAAATCCGCAGCATAGTAAGCCTATGTGAGGAGTTTATCGACCGAAGAGCAGTGCAAAAAGAGCCCATCGGAACAATTTTTATTATGAATATAGAACTTATAGTCGTTGGAAAAACCGATATGAAGGAGGTTGCGGCGCTGGTGGATATGTACTCCAAGCGCATAAACCACTACGCCAAGTTCTCGATAACCTATCTGCCCGATTTGCGTAACACCAAAAACCTCTCGGAAGAGCAGCAAAAGAGTGCCGAGGGAGAGATGCTACTCAAAGATATTACAGCAGCCGACTATGTTGTATTGCTCGACGAGGCGGGTGAGGAGATGCGCAGTGTAACCTTTGCACAATGGATTCAAAAACGAATGAATAGCGGAGTGCGACGCTTGGTGCTGATGATTGGTGGCCCTTATGGCTTCTCGGAGGCGGTGTACGCCAGAGCAAATGGCAAAATATCGCTCTCGAAGATGACCTTCTCGCACCAAATTGTCCGAGCCATATTCACCGAGCAACTCTATCGAGCATTCACAATTATCAAAGGTGAGCCATATCACCACGAATAGTCGATACATCTACCCCAAATTTACAGTTTATGAAGAATAAATTTATCAACTCACACAATGAAGGAGCCTACAAAACTCCTTCTCTTTATATCTATACCATTTGTGCCGAGCAGGGCTTCGGAACAAGTCTGCCAGGCATAACCATCAAACCTTGGGAGGATGATGACGACACCCTCGAACTCTAAATCAACTCCAAAAACAGAAGAAGATGAAGCGTATTACGATTGTATCAGGGTTGATGACTATGCTCCTCTGCGCAATGAGTTGCGTTCAGAGCGGCGACTTTGAACTTCAAGAGCCAACTCGCCGCACCCCATTCGAACTCCTATCCACAACAACTCGCACCTCGAATGACGGTCTATATACCCTATGGAGCGAGGGCGATAATCTCTGCGTATTCCACGCCCAAAGCAACACATCTTCGCTCGTTAGAGATGGTAAATTCGAACTCATCAATACGGAGTCGGGGCTATTCAAAGGTTCACTCGCTGATAAACTTACAGAGGCGCACTACGATTGGTATGCCATCTATCCATATAGTAGTGAACTAACCGACGCTGGCTACGCTAACACCATAGGCAGCAAGTACAACTCACCACAGGTCCAGATTGGCAACAACAACTCGGCACACCTATGCGGAGAGTACCTCCCACTCGTAGGCGTAGCAAGGTGTATCCCTGCAACCGACACTCCTGCTATAACTATGGCACAAGTGGCTTCATTCGCAAAATTCACCATCACAAACAGACTCTCCGAGCCTATATCCATAACCGATATTAGGATTACTGCCGAGGGTTACCACCTTGTGGGCGATTTCTACATCGACTTCGCAGGGTATGAGAGTGTATGCACAGCCAAACAAGGTAACACCTCCTCTACCGCCCACCTCAAAGTAGTCAATGGCGAGGTTGTGGCAGCGGGTGCAAGCGCAACATTCTATATCGCAGTCGCTCCATTCACCGCAACTGCTGGCAGCACCATTTCGTTCAGCGTTTCAGCCATAAACGATGAAGGAAAACCATTGGAGTGCACCAAGAAGTTTACTCCTGCCAAGGAGTGGGGATTTACGGCGGGCAAATACAAAGAGATTGGCTTCGGCTTTGAAGCGCAGAGCAGCGCAGGAAGCAACGAATTAGCCACTACGGATATCTCAAATATCGTCATCGGCTGGAACTACAACGATAGCGACATAAAGAGTGTTGCGGCTGCCGATGGAGGACTTTGGAGCGCCTATCACGCCTACCGAGCAACAAATAGCAAGACCATCGCAGTGAAGGCTGATGCACCCGATGGCTATCTCGCCACACCTGTGGTGTCGGGGCGGATAACCAAAATTGTTATGAATCTCAAAAGTACGGGTACATCCACCAAGTTCACACTGTCAAATGGCACCGATGTGGCTCCATTCTACACCAGCGAGGCAATGGGTAGAACAACGCAGGACTGGGAGGTTGAGATTAGCGAGGAGTGCCATCAGATAGCCATTCGAGCAGCAGCAGGTGTTGTAACGATAAACTCGGTAACGATATATTACGAGTAACTTTTGCGATATATCTATGATGGTAAAGGTGTTTTTTGAGATAAAACGATAAAAAATACGATTTTTTTTCGGGTTAGAGTTGTAAATCAAAAAATTATTTATACCTTTGCACCGCTGAACAGTTCGAAAGAGCCGTTTTAGTAGAAGCCCAGATGGCGGAATCGGTAGACGCGCTGGTCTCAAACACCAGTAGGTTCACCCCTGTGCCGGTTCGACCCCGGCTCTGGGTACGAAAAGAGGAAGATGAGAGTCTTCCTCTTTTTTTGTTTACCCTTCGCCGTACTCGTTGCTCCTGTGGCGGCTCGGCAGACTTGTCTGCGCTCTGTAAATGTGCAGTGTTGCTACGCAACATTAGAATCTTAATTGAAAATCTTCTGTTCAAATAAATTTGACATCTGCTTTTCAATCAAGCTTCCAAACCTTCGGTTTTCTGCACATTTCATCTGCTCGGTCTGCTCTCGCCTGCTGCGGACCTTCGACCCACTGGAATATTTTTGGATTTAAGATGATGGTTAAAGACGAAATAACCTCAAATTTGGTCACTTTTGGTCACCACTTTGAAAATCATAATTAATTTATTA
>JAGCLL010000016.1 GCA_017647025.1 Alistipes sp.
GCTTTCCTATTTACGCGCCGTGAGGATCTCCTCAAATAGCGACTCTTCAATAGGCTCTACAAAGTTACCTTCAGCATCGGTCTTCCAAACGCCCACATATCCACTAGGCCACTTAACTCGACATAATGCTGGTGCGTCGAGATCGTAGTCGTTAAAGTTCTCATTTGTGCCCATTTGCGAGCAGAGAACATGTCCCACATTCCACCTATGCTCCCATATCTCGCGCTCGTCATTGTCGCCCTCTTTGCTCAACACCTCGCACTTGGTAGCATAGTAGATATTCAACTCGTCATAATCACCGCTATCCTCAAATTCTGCGACAACTTCCGCTGCATCGAACAGATTGCCCACAAGTACATCGTCGACAATAACGGCATACTCAAAGTCGCCATCTTCGGTTAGAGCCTCAACGCAAACAATGCCGTCAATATCGTACCATTCACCCTCTTCTGAACGCTCAGAAATATTATCTCCTGTTAACTCCCAGTCTATCTTTGTAAACTCAACATCAATAAGTGCGTAATCTTTAAACTCATTCATAATCGTAACTTTTTAGGTTATTATATAATTTTACTTGTTAGATTTTCTTTTTTTTCTTCCTATACTTGACTTTTAATGGCTCAATTCTTCATAATATAATTTAAGAGTCCAACCTATACTGCTTTTGTATTTGTATATAATATAGAACTTTTTTCGAAAAATTTCAAAAAATCTACAACTTGAGCGCAAATGAGCATTTTGATGGCAAGCGTAGCGCAAGAAATCGTTATCGAAGTTAGCGTTGTCGTATTGCTCGGCGTGGGTTGCATAGTACAACTTGCGAGGACAGCCAAGCGAAGCGCAAAGAGTGATTTGGTTAGTAGTTGAGTCATAATCTATTTGTCAGCAAATCTCTATTACAAAGATACAAAATTATCCTTAATAAACAATCTCGATATAGTCGATGTCTGGATAAATCTCGAACAGCGCATCACGCAAAGCCTCGGCACTCTCTACAGGGCAATCGGCAATTAGCGCCAAGATATCGGTTGTGGTCATCGTCACATTTAGTATCAACCCTTCACAATCACACTCCCCCGTCAGCACACGCATAAGTTGTGGCAGTGGTATCTCCTTTGCAAGTCTATGATGGCTACCCAGCAAAACTCGCATCGTGGCAAGAAGCCTTTGAATGCTCTTTTGCACCTCCTCGGGCGCGTAGATGAAGATATTGCAAAATGAGAGTTCTTTCTCAATAGGTGCAAGCTCGCATATTGTGCGTGACATCCAATGCTCCTCGTCGTCTGCTTCGGCAAGAATTGTGGCGTGTTTAACCTCTACTACCTCGTTTGTTGTGGTATCAAAGCGGTATTCCACCCAGCAATTTACCTTGTTGCCCTCGTCGTCAATCGTTACCATAGCGATAGCTTGTTAGTTGTTGTTACGGCGTTGCTGTTTTCTCTCTTTCGCTTCCTCATCTGCAAGATATTGGCGCAGGGTGCGACCATCTGCTACACGACCATTGTCCAACTCGAAATCGGTAACTGGTTTGCCAGCGTGTATGTAAACCGAAGCTTCGAGCAAAAGGCGCTCACCACGAAAGTTTACATAGCAGATCTCTTTGCCCGTTGTAGGGCTTTTGAGCACCTTGCAATGGTATTCTCTGCGGTAGCCGACATCGCCAAGGAAGGTTAGTTCATTGCCGCTGCGGGATTTAATACGAAAGTATATGAGGCGTGCCACATCTTTGGGAAGCCCCGGCTCTGCGAGGTACGGAGGTAGCTCTGATCGATAATCACGATTGTCATCTGCTACAAACTCTAAACTTGTCGGATGAAAGTTAAAACCCTTTGTTAATCTCATAGTGCATATAATTTTTTAGTTAAACATCGAAGTTATTACACATATAACATAGAAACATTGGGCAGAAATTTCAAAAAAATCGTATAAAAATATTTTCAATTCGGTGTTCTACGCTATTCTGGCGGGTATAAAAAATAAAAAAGGAGCGACTAATTCTTTTTTAGTCACTCCCTAAAAGTACTATTTTTGGCTATTCCAGTTCTGCAATTTTCTTGCGGAGTTTGTCGTACGCCACCTAAGCAAGCAGCCTGTCATTAAACGCCTTCTTGGGGTATTTGACAAGAATCTCCTCGTAGTGTTCGACTATGGTCGAAGAATCATCTTGTTGAGTTTCAGAATTTCCTCGTCTTCAAAAGATGCAAGCAGGCTCTCCAAATGGGATTTAACCGCCTTTTCGCCATACTCATTTACCAAGTCATCTTTTGTGAAGTTCTCGTGCAGACGCCAATTCTCCTCCTCAATAAAAGTCGCGTGCGGATTATAGCCACCAACCTCGAAGAGAAGATTTCCATTCTCAATGCGAACCTTTCTGATTAGCTCATAATAGTCGCCATATCTCAATTCGCCATACATATCTGACACAGTCTCGTCCAGCAACTCCCAGATATCAACATCTTCGGGTAATATTGGATCTTCTCCATAATAATGACCATCAAAATCATTTCCGAACCATACGAACTCAGGCATTTCCAACTTTTCAAGAGAAGCCTTAATATCGTTACATATCTTTTGAATTTCATCCTCGGCTGTGACCGCCTTGCTCTGTTCAGGCTCTCTCTTTGGATGGGGTACAGGCGTTTCAGACTCAATCAATCGTGCGCCGCACTCTGTTGTTGGTATCGTAAAATATTTACCCTCCTTGTCGTTTGTCTTCCACGAATTGTCCTCGCCCCACAGCGAGAGATAGTAGTATTCATCGCCCACGAGGAA
>JAGCLL010000131.1 GCA_017647025.1 Alistipes sp.
CACACAACATCGTCGTGTGCCACATGTACATACGCCATCAAGAGGTTTCCATTGCCAACAACGGTAGTACCTCGTGATGCTGTGCCACGACTAATAGTTACGCACTCACGAATATCGTTATCATCACCAATTACGGCAGTGGTCTTCTCGCCCACAAACTTCAAATCCTGCGGGAGGCACGAAATAGAAGCCGCAGTGTGAATCTTATTGCGCTTGCCTATGCGTGCGCCATCGTGAATTACAGCACCTGGGCCAATCCAGCAATCATCTCCAATCTCAACATCGCCTGCGATATACGCAAACGGCTCTACCGTTACATTGTTTCCCAACTTTGCGTCTGGGTGAACATAAGCCAAAGGACTAATCATATCTATTTCAAATTCAAAATTAAGAATTGAGAATTAAGAATTATTTTTTACAATCAATCTCTAAAAGTTGATTTTAAACGAGGGATTTCAAGGCTTGCGAAGTGTGAGAAACCGCAGTTTACAGAGCGTAAATGAGGATTTCGAACACAAGCGTAACGCAGAAATCACCTTTTAAAATCGATTTTTATTTGTTTTTAATAATTTGTGCAACAATAGTTGCCTCGCAAGCGAGAGTATCGCCCACGAAGACCTTACACTCCATATTCGCTATATTGCGACGAAGTGGCTCTGCCAAGACACACTCAATCTGCAATGTATCGCCCGGAACAACCTTCTGACGGAAACGAACATTGTCGATACGCAAGAAGTAGGTCGAATAATCGGTAGGATTATCTACCTTACTCAACACATACAGACCGCCACACTGCGCCATAGCCTCAACAATCAATACGCCTGGCATAATAGGCTCGTTAGGGAAGTGTCCCTGGAAGAAAGGCTCGTTGATGGTTACCTGCTTGATACCCGCAATCGAGTTGTCGTCCATATGGTAGATTTTATCCACCAAAAGGAATGGGAAACGGTGTGGCAACATTCGCTGAATCTCAACTACATCGAACAACGGAGCCTTCTTGCGATCGTACTTAAAGAGAGGTTTTACGCCCTCACGACGCAGCGAATTGTGTATTTGTTTCATAAACTCGGTGTTGGCGTAGTGACCAGGGCGAGTTGCCATAACACTACCCTTAATTCTCATACCGAGCAGAGCGAAGTCGCCGAGCAAGTCCAACAATTTGTGGCGTGCCATCTCGTTACTTGCACGGAGTTCGAGGTTATTGAGGTATCCACCCGTAACCTTTATATCTTTCTTATCGAAGAGTGTCGAAAGGCGTTGTAACTGCTCATCTGTAACGGGATTTTCGACAATCACAATGGCATTATCAACATCTCCACCCTTGACCAAACCTGCGGCAGCCAACATCTCTATCTCGTGCAAGAATACAAATGTGCGACACGGAGCAATCTTCTCCTGATAGTCATCTTCGGGATTGAAGGTGGCGTATTGGTTGCCAATAACCTTCGAATTGAAGTCGATATGCACCGCAGCCGAATACTCCTCGCTCGGATACATTGCCAACATAACTCCCTTTTCAGGAATTGCATAGACCTGCTTCTCGGTTACCTCGTAGTACTTACGATTAGCAGACTGCTCTACCACGCCTACACGCAAAATTTCGGCTGCGTACTCACGAGCCGAGCCATCCATAATTGGAGTTTCGGGAGCATTAATATCAACCAAGGCATTATCTACACCGAGAGTCCAGAGAGCCGACATAATGTGCTCAATGGTGCTTACACGAGCCTCGCCGAGTCCGATTGTTGTACCACGAGAGGTGTCTATCACATACTCGCACAATGCTGGCACCGAAGGTGCACCTTCGAGGTCAATACGACGAAATACGATTCCGTGATTTTCAGGTGCTGGGCTTACGGTCATCGTAACCAGCGCTCCCGTGTGAAGTCCCTTACCAGAGAAGGTAATCGGAGCACCAAGAGTCTTCTGTTTTTCAGACATAATGTTCTAAATTTTGTCAAAGTAGTCTATAATCTTGACAAAGATAGTATTTTTTTTTGAATTTTATTAACTTTGCACTACTAATTCGTACCACGCAATGAAAGAAGAGAAAAAAATAGGCGAAAAGCGCCCCGTAAACCAGCCTCCACGACAGCCTCGCAGAGAGAGATTGCGTCTGCCTTTCGACAATAGAAAGAGAGATATTGTGGAGTGGATTTACGACAATCGCATAGGTCTATGTATGACCATTATTGTCTATTTGGTATTCTCTATCGTCTTTGTATCGGCAAAAATAGGCTCCTCTACCCGCAAAGTCAACGAGACAATGTATATCGATTTAGGTGCGGTTGAACTGCTCGAACAGGAGAGAGATCGCCTACTCGAAGAGGTGAAGCGAAATAATAGCAAAACCGACTGGAAATCAATTCGTAACCTCTCGTCAAACGAAAATGCTTTGAACGAAAATCTCGAAGATGAGAAAGGCACCGATGTTTCGGAATTGAATGCCGCAGCCGAAGCGGTAGAGAAGGAGCGACGAGCCAATCGTGAAGCCTACGAGAAGGGGTTGCGTGAGGCAAATGCCATAGGAGAAAATCGCAAAAGGGGGGATAGCAACGGAGAGCAAACCGACACCAAGCGCAAAGGTGCAGTTACGGTCAGTTTCTCGTTCAAAAATCCAGTGCGATATAGCCGATATTTGGTAAAACCTGCCTATCGTTGCGAAGGTGGTGGCGAGGTTATTGTATCGGTAGTGGTAAATCAGCGTGGCGAGGTTACATCGGCTTGGGTGGAGAGCGGAGGCGACGAGTGTATGCGACAGACCGCCGTAGAGTCGGCTCGAAATTCGCAATTCGACATCAACAACAATGCTCCTGCCAAGCAACAAGGTACAATAACATATATCTTCATTCCGCAGTAGCAGAATAAAACAGCGGAAAAAGGAGAGTTAAATAACTTTTTTGTATATGCGTAAAGTGTTGGCAATAGTATTTATTATGCTCTGTTTTGCAGTTTCGGCAAAGCAGACCGACTCCGTTATTGTCAACAAAAAAAATCTTTCAACTCTCAACTCTTCGTCCTCAACTCCAAAGAGCCAATATCCCGTAATCGGAATGTGGAAACATAACTATATCGCAACGGGTTTTGCTACAAACAAGCCTGTGTCGCAATATAGTTCCGATGTAAAATTCCAACTGAGCCTTGCTCTGCACTTGTGGCACATCAAAAACGATGTGGACATCTTTGCAACATACTCACAACGAAGCATTTGGGACATCTACCAAAAGTCGTGTCCTTTTCGCGAAACCGCCTATAACCCTGGTGTTTGGGTAGCGTGGCAGACCAACGATAAGGTGCGCCTTCTGTTCGGTTTCGAACACGAGTCGAACGGCATAGGCAATAGCGACTCGCGCTCGTTCAATTATGCAACTGTGGCGTGCTTGTATGAGCCATTTGAGCATTGGAGATTTGGCGCTCGTGCCTGGTATGGTTATTTCTTCCACGACGAGACAATAAACCAGAAATACTTCCGTTATCGTGGCGTAATGCAAGTGTGGGGAACATTTCACACTCGCAACGAGCGACTACAAGTTACAGCACTCGTAAATCCAACCGTAACATTTGCAAAGTACAATGTTCAGATGGAGGCTTCGTGGCGTATGGCAAAGCGAGGAGATTGGCTACCATCCCTCTTTGTGCAGTATTGCTACGGCTATGGCGAAACAATGATAGACTACTATCGCCGTTCAAGCAAAATACGCATCGGCATATCGCTGATAAACAACAAATTAAACCTATACTAAACAAGCACTCACCCAAAAATATGATAAATGCAGAACACTTCCTACTAATTGGAGCAATACTTCTATTCGTGGCAGTAATGGCTGGTAAGGTGGCGTACCGTTTCAACGCCCCTGCACTCTTGCTCTTTCTGGCGGTAGGATTGTTCTTCGGATATGACATTCTCTCGTTCAACTCGCCCGAATTGACGCAGTTTATAGGTATGATATCACTCTGCATCATACTCTTTTCGGGAGGTATGGACACCAAATTTTCGGAGATAAAACCCATTTTACCACAGGGTATAACACTCGCTACGGCAGGTGTATTGATAACTGCCCTACTTCTCGGAGGATTTGTCTACCTGGTTGCGCCGTTTATTGGGTTTGAGTTATCGTTTCCACTTGCCCTACTTCTCGCATCAACCATATCTTCGACCGACTCGGCTTCGGTATTCTCAATTTTGCGCACACGCAGACAGGGTTTGAGCGAAAATCTGCGCCCGCTATTGGAGTTGGAGAGTGGTTCGAATGACCCTATGGCCTATATTCTTGTTATTCTACTTGTTAAGATGCTTGGAGGTAGTGGCGATGAGATAGGTTTAGGAGGTGCTGTATTGATGTTCATCGTACAGATGGCTATGGGTGCTATGATTGGCTATCTTTTCGGTCGTGCTTCGGTGTGGATTATCAACAAAATCAACATCAATAACGCATCGTTATACTCGGTTTTGCTCTTGGCGTGTGTATTTTTCACCTTCTCATTCACTTCGCTGGTCAAGGGCAATGGCTACCTTGCGGTCTACATTGCAGGTCTTATCGTAGGAAACAACAAACTGGTAAACAAGCGCACAGTAACCACTTTCTTCGACGGTATTACTTGGCTATTCCAGATTATTATGTTCATTATGTTGGGTTTATTGGTAAACCTCGACAGCGCACTGCAACTCCGCACCATACTTTTGGGTGTCGCTGCGGGGGCATTTCTGATGTTTATTGCACGACCTATCGCAACCTTTACCTGCTTGGCGCCATTCCGCTCGTTCTCTCACAAGGCTCGCACCTACATCTCGTGGGTTGGATTGCGAGGCGCTGTACCTATCATCTTCGCAACCTATCCGTGGGTGGCTAAAATCGAGGGTGCAGAGGTGATATTTAATGTGGTGTTCATTATGACTATTCTCTCGCTCGTGATACAAGGTACTACTGTTAGTAGTATGGCTGAATTTCTCGGCTTGGCATACACCGAGAAGGAGAGCAAATTTGAGAGCGCATTACAGGATAAGGTAAAGTCCGCCTTTACGGAGATTGCCGTAACAGAACAGATGCTCTCGGAGGGCAACACTTTGAACAAAGTTTCCTTGCCCGACAATACACTTGTGGTGATGGTTTGTCGTGATGGCGACTACTTCGTACCGAAGGGAAATGCCTCGTTGCAGATAGGCGACAAACTACTCATTCTCTCCGACCGCAATGACGAGTTACAGGCTCACTACAAGGAGTATGGTGTGGAGGATATAATTTCGTTTAAGTAAATCCTTTGAAAATAGAATAAAAACCACTATATTTGCGTTATGATGTCGGATGGTGCAGATATAAAGTGGTTTGCAATGCGTGCGACCTATGGTCGTAACCTTATGGCGCAGAGGGCTCTCGAAGTGTTGAAATTGGAGAGTTTTATCCCTATGCGTAAGCGTACCACAAAGTTAGGCAGACGCATCAAAACCGACTTGATACCCGTAGTGCGTGATTTAATCTTTGTGCTTGGGGAGCGAGATGTCATTCAAGAGGCGAAGGGCAAAATCAGTTATCTGCACTACATTACCCGACCTGCCGAAGGTAGAAACATCCCTATCGAGGTACCCACAGAGCAGATGGAACAATTTATGGCGGTCTGCAATGAGGTAGGCCACGAAACCGTTTTTTTTGCGGGCGAGGAGGCGCATTTTGAGGTCGGCGAGAGAGTTCGCATAACCAACGGAGCATTCAAGGGGTGCGAAGGGCGACTCGTAAAGATTGATGGTAAGCGCACGAAGCGGTTTATGGTATCAATCGAGGGTGTTATTGCGGTGTCGGTATCGGGCATCAAAGCCGAAGATATGGAGAGAGTTGAAAAATAAAGCAAGATATATGAAAGGAATTGTTTTGGCTGGTGGAAGTGGTACTCGTTTGTACCCCATAACAAAGGGCATAAGCAAACAACTATTGCCCGTATACGACAAGCCGATGATATACTACCCTATCTCGGTATTGATGCTGGCTGGCATACGAGATATATTGATTATCTCAACACCGCACGACCTGCCTGCATTCCGTCGTCTTTTGGGCAATGGCTCGGAGTATGGAGTTCGCTTTGAGTATGCCGAGCAACAAGCGCCTAATGGTCTTGCTGAGGCTTTTATCATTGGCGAGGAGTTTATCGCCGACGACTCGGTTTGTATGGTTTTGGGCGACAATATATTCTATGGTCAGGGCTTTTCGGGTATGCTCCAAAAGGCAGTTTATACCGCCGAGCAGGAGAATAAGGCTACAATCTTCGGCTATGCCGTACCAAACCCTTCACGCTTTGGCGTGGTAGAGATGGGCGAGAGTGGCGAGCCTCTATCCATCGAGGAGAAGCCCACAGAGCCGAAATCAGACTATGCGGTCGTAGGATTATACTTCTATCCCAACAAGGTTGTCAAGGTGGCAAAGAGTATCAAACCATCGGCTCGTGGCGAGTTGGAAATCACATCGGTAAACGAAGCCTTTTTGCAGAGTGGTGAGTTGTCGTTGCAGATTATGGGACGAGGATTTGCCTGGTTAGATACCGGTACCCACGAGTCGTTAGCCGACGCCTCTCGCTTTATCGAGGTCATCGAAAATCGTCAGGGTGTACAGGTTGCTTGTTTGGAGGAGATTGCTTGGCGCAAAGGGTGGATTTCTGACGATGACTTGCTCCGTCTTGCCGAGTCTATGAAGAACAATCCATACGGAGAGTATATGATTAAACTCGTAAAAAGATAGCAACAATGGAGGTTATCAAGAGTAACATCGAGGGGGTTGTAATTATCGAGCCACGCATCTTTGCAGACGAGCGAGGCTACTTCTTCGAGGCCTTTTCGGAGCGTGAGTTTGCAGAGAAGGTTTGCAACTGTCGCTTTGTGCAGGATAACGAAGCAAAATCGTCGTATGGCGTAGTGCGAGGTCTACACTTTCAGCAACCACCCCACGCACAGAGCAAATTGGTGCGTGTCGTTAAGGGAAAGGTACTTGATGTTGTGGTTGACATACGCAAGAGTTCTCCAACTTTCGGCAGACATATTGCCGTAGAACTATCAGCCGAAAATCACCGACAACTATTTATCCCACAAGGTTTTGCACACGGCTATGCAGTATTAAGCGATGAGGCTATTGTGGAGTACAAGTGCGATGACTTCTACCACCCAGAGTGCGAAGGAGGTATTGCGTGGAATGATGCTACACTTGGTATCGATTGGCAAGTTCCAGCAGATAAAATCATACTTTCGGAGAGGGATAAAAACCACCCTACACTTACCGAATGTAACAAACTTTTCGAGTAGGATATGACGATATTGGTAACGGGAGGAAACGGGCAGTTAGGCTCTGCTTTGCGCTTGGCGAGTAGCGGGAGCAGCCACTGTTATCTCTTTACCGATGTTGCGGAGTTAGATATAACATCCGCCGAGACCATCGAGGCGTTTTTCTCGAAGGAGAGCGTCGATATTGTGGTAAATTGTGCCGCCTATACTGCGGTGGATGATGCCGAGAGCGATGAAGCAAAGGCTGACCTTATAAACCACAAGGCGGTGGCACTGCTTGCCGAGGCTTGCAAACGACACAATGCAACACTTATCCACATCTCTACCGACTACATATTCTCGGGCGAGGCGGATGCGCCATACACCGAGGAGTGCAATCCTGCACCACTAAACGCCTATGGTCGCACCAAGTTGGAGGGCGAAAGGGCTATTGCAGAGAGTGAATGCAACGCCATCATTTTGCGAACATCGTGGCTTTATTCGGAGTTTGGGCGTAACTTCTGCAAGACAATGCGAGAATTGACAGCCACACGCACAGAGATAAAGGTTGTTGCCGACCAGTTTGGCACACCAACCTACGCAGGCGACCTCGCAGAGGCTATCGTAGAGATTATAGAAAGCGGACAATACTCCAAATTTGGCATCTACAACTACTCGAACGAAGGCGAGTGTTCGTGGTACGACTTTGCGTGCGAGATTGCTCGACAAAGTGGAAATATCGGGTGTAAAATCTGTCCTTGCACCACCGCCGACTACCCAACAAAGGCTGTGCGACCACGATATTCAGTGCTCGACAAGAGCAAATTCGTCAGCACCTTCGGCATCGAGATTTCGCAATGGCAGGAGGCGCTTGCCGAGTGTATCAAAAAGTTTTAGATTATGGCAAACAAATTCAATATATTGATTACGGGAGGTGCGGGTTTTATCGGCTCGCATGTGGTGCGTCGCTTTGTTGAGGCGTACCCTGCCTACAACATCGTAGTGCTCGACAAATTGACCTATGCTGGCAATCTCGCTAACCTGCGTGATGTAGAGCGCTACCCCAACTACACCTTTGTAGAGGGCGACATCTGCGACTTCGGACTTGTATCGAAGATTATGCGCAAACACGAGATCGGAGGTATTATTCACCTCGCTGCCGAGAGCCATGTGGATCGTTCTATCGAAAACCCGTTTGAGTTTGCACAGACAAATGTGATGGGTACGCTTTCGCTTTTGCAGGCGGCACGCAACTATTGGGAGTCGTTACCCGAAAAGTATGATAACAAACTCTTCTACCACATCTCCACTGACGAGGTATATGGCGCATTGCCACTCGATGGTGGAGTGTTCCGTGAGGATACGCCATACGCTCCGCACTCGCCATACTCCGCATCGAAGGCGTCGAGCGACCACTTTGTGCGAGCATTCCACGACACATACGGTATGCCTACCATTATATCGAACTGCTCGAACAACTATGGCCCAAATCAATACCCCGAAAAGTTGATACCACTCTTTATTCAGAACATCTGCGAGGGTAAGCCACTGCCCGTATACGGCAAGGGTGAGAATGTGCGAGATTGGCTCTATGTTGAGGATCACGCCCACGCAATCGACCTCATCTACCACAAAGGCAAGGTGGGCGACACCTTCAACATTGGAGGAAACAACGAGTGGCGCAATATCGACCTCGTAAAGTTATTGATTAAGGAGGTAGATAGACAACTTGGCAACGAAGAGGGGTACTCGTTACCACTTATATCCTATGTTACAGATAGAGCAGGTCACGACCTTCGTTATGCGATTGACTCCTCAAAACTGCAACAGGAACTTGGCTGGCAACCATCACTTCAATTCGAGGAGGGGATAAAGAAAACGGTCAAATGGTACCTTGCGGAGCTAAAAAATGGCAAATTGAGCAAATAATTTATCGCTCCACACTCGGCATTTGAATTTTATTTCCTATCTTTGCGCAGTTATATAAAAATAGAAATTTGCTCTTTTAAGTTATGTTGAGCCGAAGAATACTCAGAACAAAGGTCGTTAAGGCAGTTTACGCACACACCCAGTGCGAGAATATCACCCCACTTACAAGCGAGAAAAACCTCGTTCTTTCGATTGACCGCGCCTACGACCTATACTTTCATCTGCTTGCACTCGTTCCAGAGATTGCAGAGTATGCAGCCGAGCGTATCCGCATTGGCGAAAATAAGAAGTTACCTACATACGATGACTTGCATCCAAATCGCAAGTTTGTTGAGAATAAGGTTATTGCTCGCCTTGCCGAGGATGAGAACTTGCAGACAGAGTTGAAGAACCGCAAACTCTCGTGGAAAAACCATCGTGATCTCATCGTTGCCTTGTACAACGCCCTTATCCGTCAACCATTCTACCAGAAGTATATGCTTGCGGAGGAGCGCTCGTTCCGTGAGGATGCACAGTTGGTGTCGGATATCTATATGACTATGCTCGAAGAGTTCGAACCACTCGACCGTGCATTGGAGGAGCAGTCAATCCTTTGGAATGACGACCTCGGTTTTATCTTGACTATGGTTTCTCGCACCATCCTTTCGATGCGTGAGAGCCACGAGGCAATCAAACTTATGCCTCAGTTCAAGAGCGATGACGACCTCGACTACGCCAAGTCGTTGTTGCGTAACGCCATTGCAAGCATCGACCGCATCTCTTTGTTGCTCGACAACTCAATGAAGAACTGGGATATCGAGCGTGTGGCATTGATGGATAAACTTATTCTCGTTACGGCTATCGCCGAGGCGGAGAACTTCCCTTCAATCCCAGTACGAGTAACTATGAACGAGTATATCGACATTGCAAAGTGCTACTCAACCGAGTCGAGTGGCGGATTTATCAATGGTATTCTCGACAAGATTATCTCGCAACTCACAGCCGAGGGCAAAATTATCAAATCGGGCAAAGGTCTACTCTAAAAGGGGCGATTAATACCCCAAAAGGGCGAAAGGCTTTGCCGATAGGACAAAAAGCGATATATTTACAAACTGAAAATACTAATAATTTTTTACAACTATGATTACACTTTTGGAAGCAGCAGGTGCAGCAGCACCTCAGATGGGCGGCAACTGGTCGTTCTGGATTATGATTGTTGCAATGATTGCTATTATGTACTTCTTTATGTGGCGTCCTGAGTCTAAGCGTCGCAAGGAGATGGAGAAATTCCGTAGCGGTCTTAAATCGGGCGATAAGGTTATTACCGCAGGTGGTATCTACGCCGTAGTAAAGAAGGTTGAGGAGACTACCCTCTTGATTGAAGTTGATAGCAATGTAACTCTCCGCATCGACAAGAATATGGTGGTAGCAGCGCCAGTTCCTGCCGAGAAGAAGTAATAACATCGTACATACTTTTTGCAAAATCGGATAATTTCAACATTACCCGATTTTGCTATTAGAATAGATATAGTACAACCTTAAAACTAAAATAAGATGAAAAAACTACTCCTATCAATTGCTATTATTGCAACATTAGCGACTGCTACGGCGCAGAAGAAAGGTGAGATGATGTCGTGGGAAGAGGCTACTGCCAAGGCTAACGAAGTGTTGGCTACCCTCTCGCTCGACGAGAAGATCGAGATGACTCACGGCCACAACAAGTTCTTCCTTCCGGGTGCTCCGGCAAAGGGCTTGCCACACGTATTTATGGTGGATGCTTCGGCAGGTGTGCGTATCAACCACTCTATTCCTGACCAAAACGAGGTGCGCCACCCAGAGAAGACCACCCAGTTCCCTGCAAACATTATGCTCGCTTCGACCTTCAATCCAGAGTTGGCAAAGGCTTATGGAGAGGCTGTGGGCTACGAGACTCGTATGGCAGGTGCAGGCGTTTTGCTCGGTCCGGGTATGAATATCTACCGTTCATCGCAGTGTGGTCGTAACTTCGAGTACCTCGGCGAGGACCCATATTTGGCTGCCCGTATGGTCGAGAACTATGTAATAGGTATGCAGGGCACAGGTACTATGGCTTGCTTGAAGCACTTCCTCTGCAACAATAACGAACTCTATCGTAAACTCTCGAACTCAATCGTTGACGAGCGTGCTATTATGGAGATTTATACTCCTGCTTTCAAGGCGGGTATTGATGCTGGTGCTGGCTCTGTAATGACAGCGTACAACCTTGTAAATGGAGAGTGGGCAGGTCAGAGCAAGTATGTTATCACCGACCTTCTTCGCGGAACTCTCGGTTTCAAGGGTTTGGTAATGACCGACTGGCGTTCGGTTTATGACTGGAAGAAGGTTGTTCTTTCGGGACAGAATGTCGAGATGCCTGGTACTCCAAACGAGTTCTATCATATCAACTCGGTGCGCGAACTCTTGAAGAGTGGCGAACTCACCGAGAAGAATATCGAGGATATGATTCGCCCTATGATTGCTACTTGCATCCGCTTTGGTTTGTACGAGCGTTTCAAGAATGGTCAGCCTAACGAGGACCACCTCGCTTCGCGCTTGCCAGAGCACGAGAAGGTGTCGCTTCAAACAGCAGCAGAGGGTACTGTACTCTTAAAGAATAATGGCATACTTCCATTGAAGGAGGGCCAGCGCGTGTTGCTTGTTGGCCGTTGGGCAAAGGTCGCACCACAGGGTGGTGGCTCGTCTAAGGTTAAGGGTTTCAATCAGGTAACTTCGGAGCAGGCACTCTTGAATGCACTTCGTGCAAAGGTTACAGCCATCGAGAAACCAAACTTTATTCAGTTGCAGAAGGCTGATGTTGTAGTTGTGGCAACGGGTACATACGATAGTGAGGGCAGCGACCGCCCATTTGCTATGGAGGAGAATGACGAGGCATTGGTGCGTATGGCTTGCGCAGCAAACAAGAATGTTATCGTCTTGGTGCTTTCTGGCTCTGGCGTGGATATGAGCGACTGGAACGATAAGGTTTCGGCTATTATCTACGGTTGGTATCCAGGTCAGGCAGGTATGCAGGCTATTGCCGATATTATGGTCGGAAAGATTAACCCATCGGGTAAGTTGCCGGCTACTATCGAGAAGTCGTTTAAGGACTCTCCTGCATATGGTATGGTGCCTGAGGGCTTGCAAATTGGACACCACATCAAGAATCCAAACTCGTTGTGGATTGCTCCTAAAACCTACGATATCAACTACAAAGAGTCGGTATTGGTGGGCTACCGTTGGTATGAGGCGAAGGGTATCGAGCCACTCTACCCATTCGGTTTCGGTTTGTCGTACACAACTTTCGAGTTTGGCAAAGCAAAGGCTGCAAAGCATATTTCGGCAGAGAAACCTTTGAAGGTTACTATCAAGTTGGAGAACACCGGTAAGATGGCTGGCTCGGAGGTTGTTCAGTTGTATGTTTCGGAGAACAACCCTACCGTATTGCGTCCAAAGAAGGAGTTGAAGGCGTTCAAAAAGGTACACCTCGAAGCGGGCGACAAGACCACCGTTACCTTCGAGTTGAAGCACTCCGATTTGGCATTCTGGAACGACAAGACTCACGCCTGGGAGGTTAACAAGGGTATGTATACCATCCACCTTGGTAACTCGTCGGCAGACATCGCTCAGACACTCACTGTCGAGGCGTTATAACCACCAAGTGGAGGGTTTTTGACCGAGCCCTCCACTACTAAAAAGAGTATAATTAGACAACTAACTATCCACTTATGAAGAAAGTTATCTCCTTTTCGTTGATGTTGATGGTCGGACTCGTACTATCACAGATGTTGCCTTCTCGCTTGGGCGAGTACTATCGCCTATTCCACGAGGGCATCGAGATTGTGCTCGGTATCTGCTTGGCATTTATTATGATAAATGTAGGCCGAGAGTTCGAAATCGACAAGAACAATATCAAGGGCTATGCAAAGGACTACTTCGTGGCAATGTTTGCTGCGGCAGTGCCTTGGTTGCTCATTGCGCTATACTACATCTTTGTGCTTCTTCCATCGGATATGTGGGGCGTGGGAGATGTATGGAAGGAGACGCTTCTTTTAAGCCGTTTTGCCGCTCCAACATCGGCAGGTATACTCTTTGCTATGTTGGCGGCTTTAAGCCTACAAAAGAGTTGGATTTACCAGAAAATACAGGTCTTGGCAATCTTTGACGACCTCGACACCATTCTGTTGATGATTCCGTTGCAGATTGTAATGATTGGTATGAAGTGGCAGATGGCTGCGGTGCTTGTAACTGTATGTCTACTCCTGTGGGCGGGTTGGAAGTTTATGTCACGCTTGGATGTACCGCAGGGTTGGAAATCAATCCTCTCGTATGCGATACTCACCTATGGAGTTACACTCACTATCTATGTCGTAACCAAGCACTTCTTCGGCAGTGAAGGTAGCATCCATATCGAGGTGTTGTTGCCGGCATTTGTCGTTGGTATGATTATCCGCAACCGCCATATCGGAGGCGAGCAAGAGGAGCGTGTTTCGACTGGCATATCACTGCTCTTTATGTTGTTGGTAGGTATGAGTATGCCTCTTATCGACGCCGCAAGCGCACAAGGCAACTCGGCAAGCATTGTCGCATCTATCCCTATGATTGGTTGGGGCGAGTTGGCGTTCCACGTGCTTATGGTGTCGTTGCTCTCTAATATCGGAAAGTTGGTGCCAATGTTCTTCTATCGTGATCACTCCCTGACCGAGCGCTTGGCTTTGTCGGTTGGAATGTTCACTCGTGGCGAGGTGGGCGCAGGCGTTATTTTCATCGCTCTCGGCTACAATATCGGCGGTCCTATACTCTTGATTTCGATTTTGACCTTGGTGCTGAATCTAATTCTCACTATTGGCTTTGTCTACTGGGTTAAGCACCTTGCTCTCAAAGCCGAAAAGAGGGCATAAACGAAGCGTTCCAAAAAGATTAACCGAGCCTGCACGCAATGTTGTAGGCTCGGTTTTATTTTAGGATTTGATAGGATTTGATGGGAAACGCACCTACGGTGCTTGATAGGAGATTATAGGAAAGAGTAACCTATTTGTTGTTGCGACAAGACAACCTCTCCCGAGTTAATTTCTCTCGAAAACCTCCCTCTTGCAGAAATTTATTATAGTGCATCTGGATGTAGCCATTAAGTAATGCGTCTGCCTGATATATCAGTACAATAGTCATATTAGCAATAACCTCATCGCTACGGGATTGTGCCAACGAGAGAAAAAAAGCGCTATCTTCGTGCTCTTTGCCTAATTTTCGCATCGCCTCAACCTCTTTGGAATCGGACTCCCATAATCGCAAGTTGCGAACTCTCAAATAATCCTCATAATCTTTCAATAACTCCTGCAAACTACCTCTCGCCACACCCAAAAGTTTCAAAAAAGTTTCGATTGAGGTAGCAGATACCGCATTTCCTTCAACTATATTCTGCTTGCCCGAACGAGCGGCTTGCACCATTTGATCTATGGTGCGGTCGCCTCGTTTTAGATACTTTTCGCAGAAATAGTAGGTGAGGTCGTATATCACCTCCGCCTTACGATACGCTTTCAAATTGCGATAACTACCGGTATTTGAATGGAGAGTATTCATATAAACAAAGATAACAAAGTTACGACTTGTTTGCAAGTTTTTGGGGGAGTTTTTTTAGGATTTGATAGGATTTGATGGGAAACGCACCTGCGGTGCTTAATAGGAGATTATAGGAAAGAGTATCTAATCCCATCTAATCCCATCTAATCCCATCTAATCCCATCTAATCCCATCTAATCCCATCTAATCCCATTCCACAAACAAACCGCCCCATCTTTTCGGCAGGGCGGTTTGTTTAATCATATTTTCATATTACTTATACTCAACCTTAACTTTATATAAGTGACCTTCATAAATGGCCGCACCCAAGAAAGTTCCGCCATATACGGCAACCGAAAGTTTTTGACCGTTCGATACGCTCAATACTGACGCAGTCCATGTTGTATAGCCAGTTCCAGTATCAACACTTGTCTTATAGGATGTGTCCATACTTGAACCCGAAGTATTCAGTGAGGTTGCAGAACTATCAACCACAGAAACATACATCGCTCTATTCTTATTTCCAACGCCAGATGCTGCTACCTGAACATTAATACTTGTAGCAGATGGTACACGGAATGAAGGAGATAACACTCCACCTTTCTTACCACCTCCAACCTTGATATACTTTCCGCTATCGCTCGCATTTACAATCGACCAATCTGGATCACTATTTGTCCAATTTGCCTCGCAAGGAATACCTGTTACATTAGCAACAATACCCTTTGCCTCTGCGACATAACCATTATCCAATACAATTGACACATTGCAAGTATATTCACCCCAATTACCTGAAGCAATGTTTGTTTTGGAGTTAGAGTTTCCGATTGAACCAGTAACATTGAAACTTCCTGCACCACTAAACGCAGCAGTCCAACCTACTTTTGCCAAATTATTGGCAATGTATGAATCAGACAAAGTTGCAGTTACAGTAACCTTATTTCCATCAAAGTTATTACTCTTTGATACTGTGTAGCCTGACTCTTTACTTGTTGCGTAAGAAGTCTGAACTGTATATTTAACAGTAGGGATAGAGGTTACATTAACCTGCTTTGCCTCGCTTGTGATGTCGCGCTCCTGACCATTTACGGTAACACGAGCATACGAGATTACATTGTAAGTGCCGCTTGTAGGAACATCTACAACAACCTGCGAGAGCGAAAGTGTGTTGCTTGCCGAAACATTCTGCGCTACGAGGTTGCCGTTCAAGTCGTAAACCAAAGCACCGATAGCCGATACTGCCGAAGCCTCAACGCCCTCAACTACCACATTGTTCACATATACCTTGTTAGCTGCCAATGTTGTTGAGTGGTTACCTGCATAGCTATCGTACCAAGTCTCAACAGAGCCGTTGGTAAGACCTGCGTGCTCCCAAGTAAGTTTTACGCGCATACGCTGTGATGCAGCAAGAGTTGCGCTTGGAATAACACGAAGAAGCGATGTGCCGTCCTCGGCAACAGCCTGAATGGTAATCTGCTCGCCTGCGAATGGAGCAACATTCAAATAGTATACATAGTCGCCATTATCGTCAGCAACGACATCTGCGTTCTCAACAGTTACGGTCTTTGCTGTACCTGCAAATGCAAGCGACATAGGCTTGGTTGACGAAACAGAGGTTGGGGTCATACCCTGAACCTTTGCAAGAAGCAACTTCTCAGCCTCTTCACGACCTTTCTTAGCACCTTTCCACCAAAGAACATCATCTTCCGAAACTGTCGAATATGTATCGCTGGTCTCTGGGCCTGTAATTGAGCCAAGGGAACCTACACTTGTTGCAGTACCCGAAAATGCACCAGCGATTGCGCTGTTTGCAGAAGATATAGTAACCTTTGCCAACTTCTTTGAAGTTGTGCCGTCAGCATCGTAAGCACGAATAGCAATAGCACCGGTCAAGGTTGTAAGGTGCGTTGCACGGATACCATCTGCCGAAACAGCCTCCGGAGTAGAAGCGTACATATATGGCTCCCACTTACCACTCTGGGTTGTAGGAATGGTTACATTCAAAGTTGAGTTATAAGTATAGTCAAACGATGCTGTTGCATAGTAGTGACCTACCTCCAAACCATCTTCACGGTATGCATATGCACTGGCTGTCTTGTTAAGAGTGCTCGAAGTATTGAACGACACTGCCGAAACAGGGTATGCAATGTGGTAGATACGAGGCGACTCGGTAGGAACATTGATATCGCCCCAGAAGGCTGCGCTGTTAGTTCCTGCACCACGCTTGATTCCCAATGCGTTTACATAGTTGAATGTAGAGTTGTAGTTTGCACTCTCCTGAACAAGAGCGATCTGGTCGTTCTCCTCCCACATAGCCGACATATCGTCACCATAGGTTGCCTTGGTCTCACCGCCAACGCCTACCTCGGCATAAATCTCTACCAAGCCCTCTGGAATTGCACCATTGTCAAAACCTGGGGTATTTGTTGTTACATCATCAAAATTGCTCTGACAAGCAGCAAATGCCGCAAGAGCCACAATCGAAATAAATAACTTTTTCATAATCTCTTCTCCTTTCAGCATTTGTTAATTAAAATTCATAATTTTCTCCCTCCGATGCATTATCAAAGGTAAGTTCTCCCAGCGAGTTGATAAATCCCGCCTCGCAAACTACATCTACGACCACAAACGATGGCGCAGTGTACTCTTCGTTCTGTTTGTTGAAAATCATAATGTATAAATTTGTTGTTGTTTGCTCAATCCCAAAATATCGGTTGCAAATATATATTTTCAAAATTTTACAAAAAAATTTTTTCAACGAATCGGCAGTTTACTACAACAGAAAGACGAGAGACGAGAGATTTAAGGAAGTTAAGGAATGTAAAGAATATAAGGATTTCTTAAAATTCATTAAATTCATTAAATTCATTAAATTCATTAAACTCTTTAATGCCTCTAAAAATCGTAATTTAAGCAGATGGTTGCAAGGCTCAAAGACCTAACCAAGAAGTTGTAAATAGGCGAGGGAATTTTGTGCTAAACAAGGAAGCGAAAATCGTAATTTAAGCAGATGGTTGCAAGGCAAACAAGGAGCCGAGAGCGCAGCATACTTTGGCGTATGTGAGCATCTCGGCTCCCGAAGTTTAACGCAGCAAACGCTGCTTAAATTACGATTTTTTATACTCGCCGGGGGTCATACCTGTAATTCGTTTGAAGTACTGCCCCATAAACGACGGGTTAGGGAAGTTTAGTTCGAACGAAATCTGCTGAATACTAAGGTTTGAGTATTTCAACAAGTTCTTGATTTCGAGAGCCACAAACTCATCTATCCACTGATGCACGGACTTGCCCGTATAACTGCGAATTACACGAGAGAGGTGCTTGGAAGAGATATTCATCTTCTCGGCATAGAACTCCACATTGCGCTGCGTGCGATAGTTGTCGGCAAGCAGAGTCATAAGGCGCTCGAAGTACTCGGAACTGCGCTCCTTAACACCAAGAGCAGGGAGTTCGTTATTGGTAGATATAATCGCATCGCAGACACGATAAATCACCGAGCAGAAGAGATGGCGCAACGATGCCACCATACACTCGGAGAGTGGATTGGCTGAATAGCCTACAAATATGCGGTCGAAGAGGCTACTGAGGGTGTGCATATTCTCCTCTTTCACCTCGGCAACACTTGCATTTAGGCGCAACTGCGACACCATACGGAGTATGAAGCGCATATCTATGTTCATACTCGAAAGGAAGTTCGACTCGAAAGCCAAGGCGTAGAACTCGCTATTGGCAACCGAATGGAACTGAAACACCGATGCCGAAGATACAAAACTTTGCCCTGCTTTGAGGGTATAATCGTTCATATGCGACGAGAACGACACCTCACCTCGCACACATACGACCATAACCATAGCATCGATACGGCAAGGGTATCGGAGTGCTTGCACCTGCGACCTATCTATATAGTCGAGGTGTAGCATCAAGGCTCCGTCTATATTCAGAACCCTTGCTCCCTTAACTCCTCGGAGAGTCTCGGCATAGTATGGAAAAATGTTCTGTTGTATCATTTTTTTTGAGTTTTTAGGGATGAGGGGGGGCTACAATGTGCCACCAACCTCCCACCAAAAGGCACGAACACCAAGTTTCGGATTCTTTGCTTCGAGCGCACGCAACGCATCGAGCAACCTCCAACAATGCTCATCGTCGGTAATAGAGATTATCGCCGAGTTCAGCATTGGCCACACTGCATCGCCAAGGTGAGGCTCGCCAGTTGCCATACCGCAACCCATAACCTCCTCCCACGAGGTGTAACCACGAACGCCAAGGTCCTTCATACACTGCTGTACCTCATCGTAAAGTGCTTGGTCACAAGCTATAAATAAAGCCTTCATAATATCATACTTTCTTTTAAGCATTCAACATTGCTGCATCCTTGGCTGCCTTCTTTGCACGGCGCTTCTCGCCATTGAGAGCAAACATCGCAAAGAGAACAGGGATAAGGAAGAGTGTTACAAGGGTTGAGAACGAGAGTCCCCAAGCCACCGACATACCGAGCGAGTTCCACATCTCGGCACCTACACCTGTACCGATTGCCATTGGCACCATACCGAGTACGGTAGTCAATGTGGTCATCAAGATTGGGCGCATACGAGAGCGACCTGCCGCTACGACTGCATCCAAAATCGAATATCCACGACCAACGAGCAAGCGAGTGTAATCGACAAGCACGATACCGTTATTTACTACGATACCCACCAACATCAATATACCGAGCAAGCCCATAACGCCCATCGCTGTATCCGAAATCAACATACCGAAGATTACGCCCACCAATGCAAATGGCAACGAGAACATAATAACGAATGGATAGGTCAACGACTCGAACTGCGAAGCCATAATCACAAACACGAGGATTACCATCAACGCCAAGAGCAAGTACATATCCTTAAAGGTATCCTGCTGATCCTCGAATGAGCCACCAAACTCCCAAGTAATACCCGCAGGGAACTCCATCTTATCGAGTTCGGTCTTAATGCCACCAATAAGGTCTGACATAGCATAGCCGTGACCGATAGCACCCGAAATTTTCACATAGCGTGAACGGTCCATACGCTGAATTGTAGGAGGGGTTTGTGCCTCGATAACTCGACCTACATCACGCACCTTTACAGCCTGTCCCGACTGCGAATAGAGAGTGATATTCTCCAAATCCTCGATAGACTCTCGGAACTGACGGTCGTAGCGCACCAAGATGTCGTACTCCTCACCATCCTCACGATAGTATGAAGCAATCGCACCATTTACTCTATTACGGAGGAATGTTGCAGCAGTTGCTACATTCAAGCCATTACGAGCCAACTTGTCGCGATCGAATACTACCTGATATTCAGGGGTATACTCATCACGAGAGATTGTAACCTCGGTACATCCATCAAGTCCGAGCATCTTCTCCTTAATCTCGGCAGCAATGCGGTCTGTTGTATCGAAATCGTATCCATAGAGTTCAATATCTACGGTCTGCTGACCTCCTGCACCACCCTTCTGTCCTGACTCGATAACCTCGAAGGTGCGAATCTCGGCATACTGCTTCAAATCCTTACGCATCAAGTCGCAAATCTCCGACAATGAGCGTTCACGCTCGGTCTTCTTCAAGAGGCGGATATTCATCGAGATGTAGTGTGTACCATTCTCCTGCATCGAAGCGTAGGTGTTGTCGGTATCTGCCGAACCCTCGCTCATACCGATAGCGACAATCTCCGGATAGTTCGTGCGGAACTGCTCGTCAATACGCAAAGCCAAGTCACGCGTAATCTCCTGACGAGTACCGATAGGCAACTTAACCTTCACCGCAATACGACCATTATCCTGCGCAGGGAAGAACTCGGTCTTCATACGAGGAGCAAGTCCTACGATAACTGCAACAAACAAAGCCAACGCACCAAACAAGAATGTCTTGCGATGATTTACGCACCAATCCAACGCCTTGCCGTAGAGATTTTCGAGCCAGCCCATTGCACCATCCACATACTTTTGCATTCGTGATTTCTTCGGGTTCTGCTTCATAATTAACGAGCAGAGTACCGGCGTAAAGGTCAATGCCGCAGCCATAGAAACGGTCAAAGTGATGGTTACCATCCAACCCATAGGCTTGAACAGCACTCCCGCCATACCGTCAATCATTGTAAGTGGAAGGAATACCGCCAAAGTGGTCAGAGTCGAAGCGATAATTGACACACCCACCTCCTTCGTAGCGAAGATTGCAGCCTGCTTAACTCGTGCTCCCCTATCGACATGCGAGGTAATGTTCTCCAACACCACAATCGCATTATCCACGACCATACCGATTGAGATTGAGAGCGACGACATAGTGATGATATTCAATGTGCTACCCGTAGCCAAGAGGTAAATCAACGCCGAGAGCATCGAAATAGGAATTGTAAGCACAATGATAAACATCGCACGCCAGCGACCAAGCATCATCATTACCACGAACATAACTACAATAAAGGTGGTTAAAATTGTATCCTTCAACGACGATGCAACATCCAAGATATTGTCCGACATATCGATATATGGCTCGATAGTAACATCTGATGGAAGATCCTTGCGCAACTCAACCAAGCGCTCGTTCACCTTCTTCGAAATCTGAACGGCATTTGCATCGGTCTGCTTCTGGACAATCATCATACCGCTTCGGGTACCATTGTTGAACGACTCCTGGGCACGCTCCTGCTGTGTATCGGTTACGGTTGCAATATCACGCAAGTAGATATTTGCACCATTGCGATTACCAACTACGATATCGAGCATCTCCTCTGCACCATTGAACTCCTGGTCTACACGCAACGAATAGGTGTTTGAGCCGACATCCATCTGTCCTCCCGGAACAGAGATATTCTCTTGTCCGACAATCTGTGCAATCTGCTCGATTGTTATACCGTATGCCTCCAACTTGTAAGGGTCGCAATAGATTTGAATCTGTCGCTCCGGAATACCCGACACCGACACAGTACCTACTCCCTTAACACGAGCCAAAGGTGTTGTGACACGCTCATCGATAATCTTGTACAAGCCACTCCACGACTCATTTGCCTTGATTGCCATAAGCATAATAGGCATCTCCTCGGTTGAGAACTTGAAGATGATAGGTTTATCGACATCATCAGGGAGGATATTGGTTGCAATGTCGAGTTTATCGCGGATATTAGCCGTAGCAACATCACTGTCAATTCCGTACTCAAATTCGAGATTAACGATGGAGATATTCTCCTTCGACTGCGACGAGATATGTTTCAAATCCTCAACGCTATTGAGCGTATTCTCCAAAGGTCGTGTAACATTCTCCTCGATATCTATGGCACTCGCACCTGGATAGGCGGTAATGACCATAATGTTGGTGGTCTCGATATGTGGGAAGAAGTCGATAGGCAACTTCGTAAACGAGAAGACACCAAAAATCGAGATAGCGACAAATATCAAAATTGTCGTTATCGGATTATTGACTGCTGATTTATAGATATTCATCGTAAAAGATACTTTAACTATTTAACAAGTTCTACCTTTGAGCCGTTGGTGAGCGACATATGTCCCTTTGTAACGACTGCCTCTCCGTTCTTAACACCAGAGATAATCTCAAACTCATTGTCCAAGCGACGACCAAGTTCCACCTTCGAGTAGCGAACGGTGCTATCTGCTGGGTTATATACAAATACATAACGGTCGCCCGAACCCATCAACTTCTGAACAGCCTGGTCAGGAATTACCACACGATTCTTCTTGCCATATGGAAGTGTTACACGAGCAAACATTCCTGGGCGAACACGCTCGTTCGAGTTTGGAATCTGCACCTCAACCTGGAAGGTGTGAGTTGTCTGGTTGATTGTAGGATAGACACGAGCAATTTTACCCTTAAACACCTCATCGCCATAAGCATCGAGAGTGATATATACAGGCATACCCTTCTTCACCTTACCGAAGTATGGCTCCGACACATTAATCATAATCTTTACGGGCTTAATTTGCTCGATAACCAACACCGGCTG
>JAGCLL010000132.1 GCA_017647025.1 Alistipes sp.
ACCCTGCTCCTCTACGGTGTCGGTAACATACAACACCACATCGGCATCGCTCACCGCACCTCGCACGAAGTTCATCATCGACTCCTGCAATTTGTATGCAGGTTTCAAAATTCCGGGCGTATCGGAATAGACAATCTGAAAATCGTCGCCATTCACGATACCCATAATACGGTGGCGTGTAGTCTGCGCCTTAGATGTGATAATGGAGAGCCTTTCGCCCACCAAAGCATTCATCAGTGTCGATTTTCCGACATTCGGATTACCGATGATATTTACAAAACCGCTCTTATGCATCTTATCTTCTCATTCCGAAGTTGCGTGGCAATTTTACTTTGCCACCTGTTACCATCTTCATCATCTTACGCATATCCTCGAACTGTTTGAGGAGGCGATTGACATCTGCCATTGTTGTTCCCGAACCCTTCGCAATGCGCTCACGGCGGCGAGCATTCAACGCTTCTGGGTGCTCACGCTCGTATGGAGTCATCGAGCCGATAATTGCCTCGGTCTGCTTGAAAACATCATCGCCAATCTCCACATCACGCAACATCTTACCCATACCCGGAATCATCGATGCCACATCTTTGAGGTTGCCGAGTTTCTTTACCTGGTCAATCTGCGTGAGGAAGTCGTTGAAGTCGAACTTGTTGGTCATCACCTTCTTGGTGAGTTTGCGAGCCTCCTGCTCATCGAACTGCTGCTGCGCACGCTCCACGAGCGACACGACATCGCCCATACCCAAGATGCGGTCTGCCATACGCTCTGGGTGGAAGACCTGCAAGGTATCCATCTTCTCGCCACTCGAAATAAACTTCAACGGCTTATTCACTACCGAGCGAATTGAAATCGCAGCACCACCACGAGTGTCGCCATCCAACTTGGTCAAAACTACGCCATCAAAATCGAGTCGCTCGTTGAACTCACGAGCAGTATTCACAGCGTCCTGACCAGTCATCGAATCGACCACAAAGAGCGTTTCGCAAGGGTTTACGGTCTGCTTAATCTTGGTAATCTCCTGCATCATCGCCTCATCGACAGCCAAACGACCTGCGGTATCGACAATCACAACATTGTAGTTGTTCTGGCGTGCGTGCTTGATGGCATTCTCGGCAATCTCCACGGGGTTTTGGTTGCCTGGCTCGGTATACACCGGTACGCCAATCTGCTCGCCCAAAATCTTCAACTGGTCGATAGCGGCAGGGCGATAGACATCGCCTGCAACGAGCAATACCTGACGGCCTTTGGTGCTCTTGATATGGGCAGCCAACTTACCCGAGAAGGTGGTCTTACCCGAACCCTGCAAACCTGCGATAAGGATAACGGCAGGGGTACCTTCGAGTTTGATGCTGGTAGCCTCGCCACCCATCAACTGTGCCAACTCATCACGCACAATCTTGGTCATCATCTGTCCCGGCGAAACGGCAGTGAGCACATTCTGACCGAGAGCCTTCTGCTTAACATCGTCGGTGAACTGCTTGGCAACCTTGTAGTTAACATCGGCATCAATCAGCGCACGGCGAATCTCTTTGAGCGACTCCGCAACATTGATTTCGGTGATGCGACCTTGTCCTTTAAGGATTTTGAATGACCTCTCTAAACGGTCTGTAAGTTTTTCGAACATATCTAATTACTATTTTTTGTTTTCTCAATTTGGGTGCGAATATACTAAAAATATCGCTACCATAGTGAAACTAATGCGAATTTAATTAAAAATTAAATAAAAAGGGTTTAGCGTTGCGCCAAACCCTCCTTTTTGGTATTGTGGAGATGTTACTCCTTCATAACAGACTTTACTGCTTCGAGATAACCGAAACCATTCACCTCGTCAGGGAGAAGATAACTGCCCTCAACCCACTCGTTCCAAGCGTTGATGTGAAGGAGAGGGAACTGATTAGGATGCTCATCAACATACTGCTTTGCCAGTCGCAATGCTGCTGCAAAGTTCTCTGGTGTGCCATTAAAGCGTGTTACATCGTTCTCACCCTTGTGAGGGAAACGAGGGGTGTCGTCCCAAGCGATTGATACGCAAGGAAATAGAGGTACATCGAGAACTTTATCTAACTCCTCACGAATAATCTTTGCATTCTCGCATTGGGTTAAATAATCTGGGTTAAATCCGCCCATATTGTAGAATGCGAAACTATCCAAATTGAGTGCTTCAACTCGCTTTACAGTTCTGTCGAGGCTATTTGGTGAAGGGTCTGATGGACCACCCGAAATACCCTGGATGTGGAGGTCAGGGAAACCCGCCTCACGCACCTTCTGGCGGAAGTACTCCAATGCCTCACGAGCAGGCTCTGCACCGCCAAGTCCCGCCATAAGCACCTTTACACTGAATATGGCAAAAACTGGGCAGCCGTTGATTTTTAGGTAATTAGGGCGCTTGAAGTATTGGTTGATAACCCTATCAACAATGATCTCGAAGTTAGCCCTATCAACCTCTCCTGTCCATAACTGCGAGGTGTCGTCGCCATAGCGATGGTAGTTCCAAAAGTTTTTCTTTACATCGTGGTTTGCCCACATAATGTAGAAGTTCATCTTCTCGTTGCTTGGAGCCTTCAAGAAGCCGTCGTTGAGTGCCCCCTCCAAGAATGGCTTTCCATCGTACCAGTACCAATCGTATACGAAGGTGTTTACTCCATATTCGAGAGCCGTATTAATCCACTTCTCTACAACCACAGGGTTGTTGTCGTGCTCAAAGCCCCACAGTGGGCGACGCGGCTGGTAGTGTCCTTCGAAGCGAGGATTTCCCTTCTTGATAACCTCCCATTCGCCCTCTCCCTCAGGCCACAAATACTCACGAGCCATCGCATCGTCGTGGCACGAAGGCCAGATGTAGGCTGCCACATAGTACTCCTTCTTCTCCTCTTTGTTGCACGCTACAAGTGCGCAAGCAACAATTAAAAGCGTTAAAAATCTCTTCATTTTTTTATAGTTTTTAGTTGAGTTTAGCCATAAATTTTTCTCGGCTTACAATGAAGCGAGTGTGCGTTCCCTCGCCTATGATGCTCACCTCGTCACGGGCGGCTATATTAAACTTTAACTCACGCCCGTTAATCTCTGTAAGTACGGCAGTTGCAGTGATTACCTCACCTACTTTTGTAGCCTTTGAATGCTCGATGTTTAAGGCAGTTCCGACGGTAGTTTGTCCCTCCTCCAAGTGGGGTGCAACCGCCATCATTGCGGCGTTCTCCATCAAGGCGCACATTGCAGGTGTTGCCAATACTGCCAAATCTCCCGAACCGATATACTCCGCCGTAACCTCTGGCGTAACGCGCATAGTTGCGGTAAATGATAATCCTTCTTTCATATTTTCCCTATTTTATAGTGCAAATGTACTCAAAATTTCCGGTAAATCATTATATTTGCAAAAGAATTATGAAAAGTAGGGTGGTCATATTGCTTTTGTTGGTTGCGTTTGTTGTGCCGAGTGCGTTGGCACAAAGGCGTAGTCGTGGCTTTTGGCATCAGGAGTGGACTGTCGACAAAGGCGACACTATTCCTCTCATTCATATTCTCCCTATTCGCAAATACTCTCGCAGACCCGATATGCGTCGTTATCAGCGACTTATCCGCCAAGTGAAGAAGTGCTATCCGCTTGCAAAACAGGCTCGTATCGAGATGGAGAAGATGGAGCGACAACTCCTTGCTGTGAAGGATAAAAAAGAACAGGAGAAACTCGCAAAAGAACTTCAAAAGCAACTTATCAAGCAATATACGCCCGTAATTTTGAAGATGACAATCTCGGAGGGCAAGGTGCTTCTCAAACTTATCGACCGAGAGACGGAATATACTGCATTTCAGATAATTAAAGATTTTCGTGGTGGCTTCGTCGCAGGCTTTTGGCAGATGTTTGCCAAGATGTTCGGCAATAATCTCAAACTCGAATACGAGCCCGAAACCAAAGATAGGGTGCTGGAACAGATTGTAACCTATTACGAAATGGGGTGGCTGTAAAATCGTTCTGCTTGACTCTTTTTGCACGAGTCAGCGGATAGCAAAATGCTCACATAGGCATACTATGCTCCGCTTTTGCTCCATTGCCTCGCACAAAAAATAGTTCAAGCATATTCGATTTTACTAATAGGAAACTCATTTATTCTGCTTTTTTGTAAATTTTTTGCATTTTGCATTTTGCATTTTGAATTTTATTTGTACCTTTGCCACCGCTTACGAGCAACGGATTGAGCTGTGGTGTAATGGTAACACAGCAGATTTTGGTTCTGTCGTTCTGGGTTCGAGTCCCGGCAGCTCAACATAGAGATAGGAGGTCAATCGACCTCCTATCTCTATGTTGAGCAGTGTGTTGCCCACCCCTAAATCCCCTTGACATTCGTCTTCTTCCTTGCGGCTCGGCAAAGAGTGCGAGCACTCTCTGCACTCGCTCCGCAGCGTCAGTCCCTATGAGGGGGACTTAATTTTATTAATACAGCAGATTGGTCATCTATTTCTATTAGGTTGACAAAATGTTAATAAAAGTGGCTATTTTATACTTTCTATATAAATAGAATTTATTACCTTTACAACCGAAAATGTGAATACTCAAAAACTCAAATATAAAATGAAAAAAGTAGATGTAGTACTCGGACTCCAATGGGGTGATGAGGGTAAAGGTAAGGTAGTTGATGTATTGACTCCTAATTATCAGGCAATTGCTCGTTTTCAGGGTGGACCAAACGCTGGTCACTCGTTGAAATTCGAGGGTAAGAGTTTCGTATTGCACACAGTACCTTCTGGTATCTTCCGTGATGGTGCAATGAACATTATCGGTAACGGTGTTGTTATCGACCCTGTAATCCTTGCAGAGGAGATTGCTGACATTGAGAAGATGGGCGTTGATGTAACCAAGCGTATGGTTATCTCGAAGCGTGCACACCTCATTCTTCCTACTCACCGTATGCTCGATGCTGCAAGCGAGGCGGCGAAGGGTAAGACCAAGATTGGCTCGACTTTGAAGGGTATCGGCCCAACTTATATGGATAAGACAGGTCGTAATGGTTTGCGTGTAGGCGACATCTTGATGCCTGACTTCGAGGAGCGTTACAACCGCTTGAAGGCAAAGCACGAGGAGATGCTCCGTCAGTACGCTTATCAGTACGACATCACCGCTTATGAGCAGGAGTGGTTCAAGGGTATCGAGGTTATCCGCAAATTCAACCTCGTAGATAGCGAGCAGATGGTAAATGAGGCACTCAACAACGATACTTCGATTTTGGCAGAGGGCGCACAAGGCTCATTGCTCGATATCGACTTCGGTACATACCCTTATGTAACCTCTTCGAACACTCTTTGTTCGGGCGTTTGTAACGGTTTGGGCGTTGCTCCGACACGCATCGGCAATGTTTACGGTATCTTTAAGGCATACTGCACTCGCGTAGGTAGCGGTCCATTCCCAACAGAGTTATTCGATACCACAGGCGAGACTTTGCGTCAGATTGGTAATGAG
>JAGCLL010000133.1 GCA_017647025.1 Alistipes sp.
CTTCTGGTCGATGCCGATCAACTTAACATCAATCTCGTCACCCTCCTTCAAACCTGTCTCTGCCATAGTCTCGAAACGCTTGTAGTCAATCTCCGAGATGTGGAGCAACGCCTCCTTGCCCGGCAAAATCTCAACGAAAGCACCGAAATCTACAACCGACTTGATTGTTCCGTGGTACTCCTCGCCAACCTCAGGTACGGCAACGATACCCTTGATGCGCGCCATGGCTGCATCAATCGAAGCCTTGTCTACACCGAATACATCAACCAATCCGCTTGTCTCGGTCTCGGTGATGGTGATAGTGGTGCCGGTAGTCTTCTGTATATCCTGAATTACCTTACCGCCAGGACCGATAACTGCACCGATGAAGTCCTTGTCGATAACAATCTGCTCGATGCGTGGTACAAATGGCTTGTAGTCCTCACGAGGCTCTGCGATACACTCGGTAATCTTGTCCAAGATGTGAAGACGACCCACACGAGCCTGCTCCAATGCCTGTGCCAAAACCTCGTACGAAAGACCGTCTACCTTGATATCCATCTGGGTAGCGGTGATACCGTCACGGGTACCTGTTACCTTGAAGTCCATATCGCCCAAGTGGTCCTCATCGCCCAAGATGTCCGACAATACTGCCCAACGGCCAGTTGCCGAATCCGAGATAAGTCCCATTGCGATACCCGATACAGGCTTCTTCAACTTAACACCTGCATCCATCAAAGCCATACAGCCAGCGCAAACGGTTGCCATCGAAGATGAGCCGTTAGACTCCAAGATGTCCGATACGACACGAACTGCGTATGGGTTCTCCTCTCCGAGTGGTACCATAGGCTTCAACGCACGCCAAGCGAGGTGTCCGTGGCCAATCTCACGACGGCTAACGCCACGAGATGCCTTTGCCTCACCAGTCGAGAATGGAGGGAAGTTGTAGTGGAGTACGAACTGCTCCGAGCCCTGGAACAATACCTCGTCGTGCTGCTTCTCGTCGAGTTTTGTACCGAGAGTTACAGTCGAGAGCGACTGAGTCTCACCACGGGTAAAGATTGCCGAGCCGTGTGCGCAAGGGAGGTAGTTTACCTCACACCAGATAGGACGAATCTCGTCGGTCTTACGACCATCAAGACGCTTGCCCTCATCGAGAATCATATTGCGCATAGCCATCTTCTGAACATCATCGTGGAAGTACTTGTGGATAAGTGGAGCCTTCTCCTCCAACTCCTCCTCGGTGTAGCGAGCAGCGAACTCTGCCTCCAAAGCCTCGAAAGCCTCCGAGCGCTCGTGCTTCATTGTGCCGCTTGTAGCGATAGCGTATGCCTTGTCGTACAACTCCGAGATGATAGTCTGACGCAACTCCTCATCGTTGTTCTCATGGCAGTACTCACGCTTCACATCCTTGCCGAGTTCCTTCATCAACTCGATCTGTGCAGCGCAGTGTCCCTTGATAGCCTCGTGAGCGTACTTGATAGCGCCGAGCATTACCTCCTCGCTAACCTCCTTCATCTCACCCTCTACCATCAAGATGTTGTCGATAGTACCTGCGACCATAATATCGAGGTCTACATCCTTCATCTGTGAGAAGGTAGGGTTGATGCAGTACTCGCCGTTGATGCGTGCTACACGCACCTCCGAGATTGGACCACCAAACGGAATGTCCGATACTGCGAGTGCAGCCGAAGCAGCCAAACCTGCCAAAGCGTCAGCCTGAATATCCTTGTCTGCCGAGATAAGGTTTACAGTAACATAAACCTCTGCGTGGTAATCAGCAGGGAACAATGGACGGAGCGCACGGTCAATCAAACGAGCAACCAAAATCTCGTTGTCGCCAGCCTTACCCTCACGCTTCATAAAGCCACCTGGGATACGACCTACCGCAGCGAACTTCTCCTTGTACTCAACCTGCAAAGGCATAAAGTCAGTACCCTCCTTTGCATCTTTGGCAGCCACTACTGTTGCGAGCAACATAGTATCGCCCTGCTTAACTACAACCGAACCGTCAGCCTGCTTTGCCAACTTGCCGGTCTCAATCATAATCTCTCTACCACCTTCCAGCGGGATAAACTTTTGTACAGCGTTGTACAACTTCTTTTCTTCCATAATCATCTAAATCGTCAAAAATGTATATTTCTCTTACTTTCTTCTCTCGTCATCATCTACGAGTGTGGGCAAAACATCGACAACACCACACCTCTGATAAATAACAAAATGAAGGCAACTCCCTTGTGGCGAGTTGCCCCATTCTGTTGACCTCTTACTTACGAAGGTTCAAAGCCTTAACGATAGCACGGTAACGCTCGATGTCAACCTCCTTCAAGTACTCCAACAACTGACGGCGCTTACCGATCATCTTCAACATCGCACGCTGAGTGCCGAAGTCGTGACGGTTGTTTTTGAGGTGCTCTGTAAGGTGGCTGATACGGTA
>JAGCLL010000134.1 GCA_017647025.1 Alistipes sp.
GTCTCTTTCTGAAGAGGAATATCTTGTAAGCTAAGGCCAAAACCTATATAAACATAATGTACTTCATCCTCATTGTTACAGGGAATCGGAACATTATGTCTTGTAAGCGTAAAATTAGTTTGCTCCTCTTTTCCATCATAGCTCTCTTTCACCTTAAACTCAAGAGTATCTCCATTAACTACATTCCAATACCACTCATTGTAGGTTGAAATAAAAGTGTTGTCAAGCCCCCAATCATCATAGGTCATGTTCATCTCAATGAAGTACTTTGTTGGCTCAGGTAAAACGCCAATCTCCACTAATTTATCGCACGAGGTCATTGTGCTTAATACCATAAGGCTGTAAATAAGTCTTTTCATAACGTAACTCATTAAATCTTAAAGCCTAATCTAAATTGCAGATGTGGCTCGAAGTAGAATACGCCTTTGTTGCCCGAATAGTAACCGACACCGCCACCTACCGTAAACTCGCAAAACCAGTGCTTTGTGAACTCTCGTTTGATACCATAGACTGGCACCAACGAAACATCATAAGGAGTATTGGGAATCAATATTGCACCACAAGCTTTCAAGGCGAAGAAATCCTCGTTGTTCAAGTAGTATCTTGGCTCAATCGTTAGACGGAAACCATTACTCCATTCATAATTGTTTTTGCTTTGCGAATATACTTCGCTACCAGCACCGATGCGACCAATCAACGAAATACCACTATTCCACACATTCTCATAGCTATACTCGAGTCGGTATGGGGTTGATACGGAGAATGAGTGGTGTGAACCAACTTGCTCATAGCGTGGCTTTGTGGTTGATTTGCTCTCCTGAGCCTCGGCACTATAAGTACCAACGAATAGTGCCACAATAGCAAGTGCTAAAAATATAAATCTTTTCATAGTTGTATGTGGTTATAATTATTGTACTATCTCTATTGCGCAGTTGTAACGGCAATCTCTTTGTGTGCTGTTGATATTCTGTTACTGCCCATAACGGTTATGTGGTATGTCGTGTTGGACTTTAGACCCTCAATCTCGAATGAGGAATACTCCAATGTGATGAATGATCCATAATTGTTAAATTCAATATCGGTCATACCCGCCTCAATATCGCTTGATATGCAGTTGCAGCTACTGCCCTCGCAGATATGGTAGGTTAATGTGTCAACATTACGCACTGGTACACCTAAAGAGACCTTGTTAGTGGCAAGTGACTCTACTTCTATTTCGCCCAAGAATATCTCGTTATTGCTCTCTTTGCCCTGCTTCTGCGTTGCGAACTCCTTAGTGCAATATTCATATTTGTTATTCGCCTTGTCGTGTGCTGCGATGAAGAGTTTGTATGAGGTGTTTGCATCAAGACCCTCAATGCAATCATAGATGGTTACGACTCTATTATTCCACTCATTATCGGCAAAGTATGGTTCAAGAGGTGTTACCACGCCTCGTGCGAATATATCCTCTGGTGTTATGTTGTCGTCGCACTCCGCAGCTGGCGAGCATAGATAAGCCGACTCATCGGCATCGCGAACCGTATATGAGTAATAAGCAGCATCATAGTATGTAGAGCCAACATATACATTATTAAATTTTGGTGAATCGTTGTCTATGACACCTCCAGGATTATCCTCAATATTACCTCTCTCGACTCTTATGAGCTCCTCGCCGCTCTCCTCATCGAGGGTTACAAATTCAAACTCCATATTCATCATATAATCCTTATGGTTGACATCCTGCTTTACCTCATCAAATCGCGTAAACATCATCCAACCATATGTAGATTCAAAGTACTCGACCTTTCTATCGAGTCTGATTTGGTTCTCACTCACATAGCCATTGCTATTAGCGCAGTTGGAAACTACTACGCCATCATCGGTCTTTACGCCTTCAACATTGCCGAAGTAGTACTTCTTGTTGAGTTCAAAAGGTATATCGCTTGGTAGGCATAGATAGAATGATACATCCAACTCTTCCGCACCATTAGGAGTCTCCAATATCAAAGTCTCTCTATTGAGTGAAAATTTTGTTTGACCCAACACTCCGTCGTAATTATAATTTAGGCTAAACTCACCAGTATATGTATCATTGATAATAGGATAATGTGTCTTGAGATATGGCGTACCGATATACTGATTCTCCAATCCCCATTCAGGACAGGTAACATACATCTCGATGGGAGACTTGGTATGGTTGTGATTGGGCTTGGTGCAAATAGGCTCGTTGCACTTGTTACACGATGTCATTACAACGGCAACGACCAATGCTAATAGTGTAAATATTTTCTTCATAATCGTAATAGTTAGTTATTTCTGTTTATTGCAAGAACGAGATAGACACTGCTACTACAAGCAATATGATGCTTGCGACATTGATTGCAACTCCCCAAAATTTGCCTTTTGATTTCTTCTCTTTTAACGCTCTTGCAAGGTTGATTATTGCAATTACCAGCAATATCGCCATCAAAATATAAAATTTACCCATATCGCTCATTTTTAATGAATTTGCCTACAAATTTACCCCCCCCCGTGAATTTTCCAAATTTTCGGGCAGAAAATTCGTGTAGGCAGGTAAGAAATTGAAGAACAGAGGCTAATTTTAGGCTTGCGCAGCTCCGAGGAGCGGAGTTTACTGGTGCGTAAATGAGCATCCGAGGAGCAAGCGTAACGACAAAGTAGCCCTGTTCTTCGGTTTCTTTTAGTTTGATTTAACCACATCCGCAGGGTTCTCGGTAGCGGCTTTCCACGAGCGGAGGGTTACAAGGCCGACGGTTACTGCGAGGACTACGGCGAGTGCTACCACATATATCCACCAAGGCGAAGCGATGCGGTTGGCGAACTGTTCCAACCAGCGTGAGGTGATATACCACGCCACAGGTGCAGCCACCACGAAACAGCCAAGCACAATCCACACATATCGCAAGTTGAGCATACCTATCATCTGGGCGGTTGTTGCTCCATAGACCTTTCTTACAGCAATCTCCGAGCGGCGGTGCTGCGTCTCGAACATCACGATACCGAATACTCCCATCAGCGCAATAACGATAGCCAGCACGGCGAACATACCGATTGTTACAAGTTGTTGCTTGGTTGTCTTGTAGAGCATTTCAACCCACTGATCGAGGTAGTAGAGGTCTGCTCCCACTCCTACCGATGAAAACTCCTTAGTCATCTCCTTAACGAACTTGGCAAACTCCTTTACATCTGCACCTTCTGCCAAACGCACATAGAAGAAACCTGGCTCATCACCGCAATAAAAGGCGTGGTACTGGTTAGGGAGAGCAATAGAGGTTAGGCGTACATCATTCATAATACCTATAACATTGTATTCGAGACCGTTGTTAGTGCCAAGTGGGCAACCTGTATCGAGATGGAGTTGGCGCATAATTATCATCTCATCACGCTCTGCTGACAATGGTGTAAAGTTCGTACCATCAACAAGTTCGAAACCGAAGAAGTCGAGGAAATTCCATCTTACACTGTTGGCAACGAGCGTAAATGTATGACCATTATACTCTCTGCCCCACATCTGCATACAGTGGAAAAGACTCATTCGTGAAGCTGTAACATCCACCACATCGGGATGGCGTTGTAGCTCTTCGATGATAGTCTCCGACTTAGGAGCAAAGTCGTAATCGGAAAAGGTAACGATATTTTCGCGGTCGAAGCCCAAGTCGTAGTTTATCATATAGCGATATTGCAAGAAGAATACAGCCGTAACGATAATTAGTACCATTGCCACGGTAAACTGCACGCCCACCATCACAGAGCGAAGACGACGGCCTGTAGCCGACTGAGCGAAGCCTCCCTTAACACCGAGTGACGCGTTAAAGCGCGTAATATAGAATGCAGGATATAGTGCTGCGACAACAGCAAGCAGAATCATTAGTCCCACCATCGTAACGATAACGGGGATGTTGTCACCAAGAGCCAATGACGAGGTTACATAGTTGGTGATAAAACTATCCTGCACAACTATCATCAGGTAGAAGGTAAGAGCCATAGCAATTAGCACCAAGCCAATAGCCTCAAAGAGGAAGTTCCAGCGTAGTGTACCTTGGCTTGCTCCGAACACCTTGCAAATATTCACCGAACGCATACGCACAGGAACAAGTGCAAAGAAGAAGTTTACAAAGTTTATGAAGGCAATGATAACAATAACCAACCCTATCACTGCAAGCGTTGCCGTTGCACTCTTCGAGCCGAATGCGAAACCATAATTGTCGTAGGTCTCGATATTAGACTCAAAGTAGAGTTTATTGATTGGAATTAGACGTACAGGTTGCTGTTCGTCACCCTCCTCAAAGATGTCTGCTTCTTCTGGATACTCTTTCAAGAACTCTTGCACCTCTCCCAAGAACCACTTTGCATACTGCTCGCTCCATATACGGCAAAAGGCATCTGTATCTGCACCCTCTTTGAGGCGCACAAAGCAGGAGTAGTTCCAATTGTTGTTTGTCTGACCCTGTGCGAGGTTGTCATTTTGGAAAATCTTACGACTATGAAGGAAACTATTTTTTGGAAAATCTTTGTATATAGCAACCACCTGCTGAGGCTCGGAAGGCTTGCCGTCGTTGTGCCACTGGCCACCCTCAAACCAAATCTCGTCGCCTACGCCAATACCCATCTGCTCGGCAGCCGACTCGGCAACGATGACCGTATTAGGTTCGGCAACTTGCTTCAAATCGCCCGCCACGGCTTCAAATGCGAAGAACTCGACAATATTAGTATTACCGAGGTGAACACCAATATTGTAATTATCGAAGTTGTAGCTATCGCGCTTCACCCATACACGCTGAATGTCTGCTGATGGGCGCATCGAAGCACCCAGCTCCACATCGGGGAAGAGATCCATCGTCTCGTAACTCACTGGCTGTGGGCAGTTGAGTGACCACGTCTGCTCCGCTTCGCCCATTCTCGCCGATCCCCACTCAGCTGAGATAATATAGATCTGGTCGGAGTCTTTGATTGAGCGATTGTACGAAATAGAATACCACACCTGCGATGCGATGATGTAAAATGCCACAAAGGCGAGGGTAAGGCCCAACACATTAAGCAATGAAGCGACCTTATAACGACGCAAAGTCATTAAAAAATTCTTAAATGCGATTTTCATATTGTTTGAGTTTTTATTTGTTTTTTGTTAGTGACTTGGGGAGGTATCACCCTCGCCCAAGCCTGAAATGCTTATGGTTTGGTTTTATAGTGAGTTTAGGGAATTTAGGGAGATTAGTGAAGATAGTGACAATCGCTAAACTCCTTAATTTCCTTAAATTCATTAAGTTCTTTATCTACTCTCAACAAAATTTGTCGTCAGAGTGCTGTAGATATGGCACATCGTGCGATATTCTCAGATGGGCTGTACTTGGGCGTACTGCCCATTTGGGAATATAAGGGATGTGTCGCAGATGCTGTGCTATCACGGCAAATTATAGCTTGTTAGTTACATCGGTAACAATTTTACCGTCGAACAAGCAAATCGTTCTGCTTGCATACGAGGCATCGTGCTGCGAGTGGGTTACCATAATGATGGTCGTACCCTCCTTGTGGAGCTCCTGCAAGAGAGTCATAACCTCCTGACCGTTCTTTGAGTCGAGGTTACCCGTAGGCTCATCGGCAAGGATAAGTTTAGGATTCGACACAAGGGCACGGGCGATGGCTACACGCTGCTGCTGACCACCCGAGAGCTGCTGCGGGAAGTGACCCGCACGGTGCGAGATGTTCATACGGTCGAGCATCTTCTGCACACGCTCCTTACGCTCCGAGGCCTTCACGCCCATATAGATAAGTGGCAACTCGACATTCTCGGCTACTGACAACTCGTCGATAAGGTTGAACGACTGGAATACGAAGCCGATATTACCCTTACGGAAGGCGGTGCGGTCCTTCTCTTTGAGTCCGCCCACCTCTTGACCAAGCAGGCTATATGAGCCGCCAGTTGGGTTATCAAGCAAACCCAAGATGTTGAGGAGCGTAGACTTACCGCAACCCGAAGGTCCCATTACGGCAACAAACTCGCCCTCCTTAACCTCGAACGATACACCGTTAAGAGCGATAGTCTCAATCTCCTCGGTGAAAAAACTCTTCTGCAAATTTTCTACTTTTAACATAGTTGTATAAATTTTAGTTGTTTATAATTTTGTTTTATATTTTCTAATTCATTTTCCGTTTTTGATTTTAGGCGAGCAAATTTTTTCTCGACCGCAGTTCGGCGTGGATGGGACATAGTAGCCTATTTCTCATTCGCGACGGACAAGGAGAGGAGAAAGATGCCGCATACAAATCGAAAACTAATGCATTATTGAATTTGTTGGGTTCTCATTTGCTGCACTCCACGAGCGTAGCGAAACGGTAACGATGGTAATCAACAGGATAACTCCCACCGCCAAGGCATATACCCACCACGACATCGGTGTACGATAGACATACTGCTCCATCCATTGGTCTATGATGTAGTAGCTTACAGGTATTGCCACTGCCGAGCAGATAGCCACAATGTAGAGGTACTTGCGGTTGAACATTCTCAATATTCCACCCACCGATGCTCCGTGAACTCGTCGGATGCCAATCTCTCGGCGGCGGTACTGCGTCTCGAAGAGCACCAAGCCAAAGACTCCGATAATCGAAATTACAATAGATAGGAACGAGAACAAGGTGATAAGTGTCGAGAGTTTATCCTCACGCTGGTAGACAAATTCAAGTTCATCATCAAAGAACTTCACGCTGATTTTTGAGGGGTCGGCATTAGGAGCTAACTCCATAACGGTGCTAACAATAAAGTCCTTAACTTCGGCTATATCGGCTCCTGCCACAGTGCGGATATAGGCAATTCGCGGCATATCCCAACCATATTTGCCGTAAATTAGGAAAGCATAGGGTGAGATATTGTATTGTGCCGACTGAAAATCAAAATCCTCACATATACCTACAACAGGTGTTAGCTCGCCATCAACGTGTCCGAATATGAATGTTTCAGTGTTGACATTTAGTTTTTTGGCCGCTGTTTGGTTGAATATCAATGCACCGGTCTCACTCTGCTCATCGGTAGAAGTAAAGTCACGACCCTCGACAATATCAATACCCATAACATCGAGAAAATTCCAAGACACAACATATACATTAAACACCTCATTCTCGCCATTATCTATTGGGCGTGTCCACTGCATCCTCGTATTGGTAAACTCACCACGACCCAAAGCAATCTCCTTGATTTGAGGATTTTGGTTTAGTCTATCCAACAATGCATCACGCTTGGTGTAATCACTCTCATAGCTCCACTGACCATTGACAGCCTCATAAGGAATTGATGCAACCAATAGATTCTCCTTATCAAAGCCCATATCGCGCGAGAGCATATATTGATGCTGACGATAGACAAAGAGCGAGCATATAATAAGCGTAATAGAGATTACATACTGCACACCAACAAGCGTATAACGCAAGATACGACCGGACTTTGATGCCGAGAAATCGCCCTTGATCACAAACGCAGGCGAGAACTTGGTGATATACCACGCTGGATAGAACGACACTAATACGCCCAAGAGCAAAACGCCTGCGGTTAATGCACCTGCTAACGACCAATTATCGTTGATAGCGACCGATGTAGAAATATACTCTTTGAGCGGAGTGTCACCAAATAGCACTACGATAACCGCTGCACCAAACAACGAAACGAGAATCAAGCCTACTGTCTCAAACAAGAAGTTAAGGCGCAATTTAGCGGTTGGTGCACCGAAAATCTTGTAATTATTCACCGCACGAATACGACTCGGAATAAGTGCGAAGAAGAAGTTTACAAAGTTGATAAACGAGATAACGAGAATCAACACCGCAATAGCAATCAGCGTATAAGTGGTACTACGGCTACCGTGATAATACTCTGGCTCTGTATCATCAGCAAAGTAGAGGTCAGTAATAGGAGTTAATCGAGGAGCTACCAAATCAATCATCTTTGCTATATCCTCGTCCGAAAGACCTCCCTTGCGACAATAATCCACAAGATTCTCCCTCATCTTCTCCGTCACTTTTGTAGGCGACGCATCTTCGTGTAACAAAATATAATATGGCGTATTCCAATTCAAGGCATCTTGAGGTTCCGCCTCTGGCATAAGGATATATCCCTCACTCATAGCCATAGTGGATGGCTTTGGAAAATCACGATAGATGCCGGAAATAGTGTATTGCGCTTGATTTACAGCGCCACGACCATAGTTGATGCGGTCGCCAACCTTTAAGTTACAACGTTTGGCTACACTCTCCGATATAATCATACCGTAGTAGGTCTTAAACTCGTCATCAATGCCTCCCTCGACAAACTCGAATGGAAATACTGCTAATGCTTCGAGCTCTGCTCCTGCAACCTTAATCGTGAAGTTCTCGATAGTTGAATTTCGCTTCACAGAGTACTCGTCTTGGTATTGCGAGTTGAAAACCATATCAATCGAACCTGCCGTTTCAATTTCTGGACACGCAGCACTTATCTCATCAGGTAACTGACGATTCCAAGTACAATCCCAAGTACCGTCACCGGACCACGATGGATATTCAAGGCGATAGATACGCTCCGAGTTCTTGATTACTCGGTTGTAGGATAGGTCAAACTTTACCTGCACAGCAATAAGATAGACCGTTGCAAAGGCTACTGCCATACCCACAATATTCAGCACCGACGATGTGGTGTAACGGCGTAGTAGGGTTAGAAAATTTCTGATATACATAGGTTCTTAAAATTATATTTATTCCTTTTTCCGTTTTTGATTTTAGGCGAGCAGATTTTGCGCCGACCGCCGTTGGGTGAGGATTGAGCATACCGAGCGTATGTGATATTCTTAACCAACAAGAAGGTGCGAAAGATGCCGCATATAAATCGAAAACTTTTATTTATTTAATATCAGCACTTCATTATCTCCAAAGTTGTCGTAGCTCGAAACGATTACCTTCTCGCCGGGTTGCAAGCCCTCGACAACCTCATAATACTGCGGATTCTGGCGACCGATACGAATATCGCGGCGGTATGCCTTCTCGCCCGTAGCGTCGAGAACATATATCCACTTGCCGCCTGTCGCCTGATAGAACGAGCCACGAGGTATCAGGATTGCCTCGGCAGCCTCGCCAAGTTGCAGGTTGAGGTAGTAGGTCTGACCGCTGCGGATATTCTCGGGAGCATCGCCCACAAAGCGGAAGTCCGCCTTGAACTGACCATTGCGCACCTCGGGATATACCTTGCGGAGCTGCATCTCGTAGCGGGTATCCTGACGCTCGAACGATGCTACAAGACCCGTAGTGATGCGGTCAATATAATGCTCGTCGATCTGCGCCTGCACCTTGTAGGTCGTTAGGTCGTTCACCTGACCGATGTTTGCACCCTGCTGCAACGACTGACCAAGAACGGCATCCAACATACCCACCTCGCCATCGATAGGAGCCTTAACCTTGAGGTTATCCACACGCTGGCGGATAAGCTCCATATTGCGCTGCATCGAGAGAAGGCTCTCCTCCATCTGTGTTACCTGCGATGAGCGATAGAGCGAGTCCTGACGCTGACGCTCTAAGACCAAATTGCGTCTGCCAACAGCAAGTTCATAATCCTCCTTTGAGCGCAAATACTCCTCACGAGCCAACAATTTGTCGTTATAGAGGCTCTGATTCTGCTCAAAGGTACGCTTTAATCGCGACACCTCCAAGTCGAGTTGTAGCTTCTCCTGACGCAGAGCCAGACGTTCCTGCTCCATCGAAATCATCGTGTTGCGCAGGATGTTCTGCTTCTCGGCAAGGTCGGCCTCCGACTGCAAAATCTGCATAGAAAGAGAGTTGTTCGACATCTCAAGAATCACATCGCCACGCTTTACCTGCGTACCCTCCTCGGCAACGATGCGCTCCACA
>JAGCLL010000135.1 GCA_017647025.1 Alistipes sp.
GCCATTCTCTATGGTGCACAGGTTGCCCGCTATCTGCGCTATCTGCGAAAGATATCGTAGGGTCTTTTGGGCTATTAGCCATTAGCCGTTAGCCATTAGTTTTTAGAGAAATTAGGGAGTTTAGTAAGGCGCTATTCTATTGCTACTACAACACCAAAAAGGCTTTCAATCCGACCTTATTGAGATGCTTGATTAAAGATGCAGAGATAGATAGGGGCGGAAAATAGAAGTTCGGATACTCATATACATCTACTATTTCCACGCCTCGGTCTGGCAATTCAAGTTCGAACGCTATTACAGCAGGGGTAGTAGAGTGTTTGTAGATAATAGATATCAATTTGCCACCATTACATTCTAATGGGCATATTTCGCCTTTGGTATTTAGTAAATAGTAGTATTTGCACGATTCCGACACATAGAGTCTGGCATAGAATAGCACATTTTGGGTGTTATGGCGCAACTTCTCAAATGTCGGTTGCATAATCATAGTTCCATTTGTATAAACGGCAAAGTACATTGTGGCTCGAATTTATCTCTACCAGCACCAAATGGCATACAACAAAAAGAAAGCGTGGTGCTGAAAACTTATTTTGGCAAACGAGGTTGTAGGAAACCCAAACGAGCAAAATAAGCAACAACTCCACGCCACACCTGAAGGTATGACGCTACAAGATGTCTGCCTATTCTCTCGTTTTTGAAACTTCCTACATTTCGTTTGCGAGAATAAACTTACACTTTCTGCGTAATTATGTCTGCAACCCGAGGATTGCGAATACAAATTTAGAAATAATTTTCGAGAGTTGCATTATCGTGGGGGAATTTTTGCTAAATTTGCAGTAGAAAAAAGCCAATGGCGCAAGAGATAGAGAATTTAGGGAGAATAGGGAATATAAGGAGTTTAGTGATGCGCCAAACCCTAAATTCACTAAACTCACTAATTTCACAAAAAAACAATAAGGGAGATTGCCACGAGCCTTTCGGCTCTCGCAATGACGATACATAAGTTATTATGAGAAACAGAATAAAAGAGTTACTCCGTGGGGTTTTTCACCCAGAGTTGGAGCAGGATATTGTAACGGCAGGCATTTTTGAGGGTGCCGAGATTGAGGGGGAGAAGGTCGTTGTGTCGCTTATCTTCCGCAAGGCTCGTGATCCGTTTGCCTTGAAGATCAAGAGTAGGGTAGAGCAGACCATCACTGCGGCATATCCCGACTACAAGGTAGTAGTTGTTGTCAAGGAGGGCGAGAAGAGCGCCGAGCGTGCAGCCAAGAATGCCGCAATCGAGGAGATGCACAACCTCTCGACCACCACAAACATCAAACACATCGTAGCCGTTGCTTCGGGCAAGGGTGGCGTGGGCAAATCGACAGTTACCGCAAACCTCGCCGTAGCATTGGCAAAGGAGGGTTATAAGGTAGGTGTTCTCGATGCCGATATATATGGTCCTTCGCAGTCGAAGATGTTCGGCGTGGAGGATTATCTGCCCGATGCAAAGCAGGTCGATGAACACGACTATATCGTGCCTGCCGAGGTGGGCGGAATAAAGTTGATTTCGATAGCGATGTTTATCCGCAAGACCGACGCTTTGTTGTGGCGTGGAACGATGGCTAACAGCGCATTACGCCAATTAATCCACCAAACCGAGTGGGGTTATTTAGATTTTTTACTAATTGATCTTCCTCCGGGTACAGGCGACATACATTTGTCAATAATTAACGAATTGCGCATTGACGGAGCGATTATCGTATCGACTCCACAGCAAGTGGCTGTGGCTGATGTAGTTCGAGGTGTTGAGATGTTTAGAAATCCGAATGTAAACATCCCGGTTTTGGGTGTTGTAGAGAATATGGCGTGGTTTACTCCGGCAGAGTTGCCGAACAATCGCTACTACATCTTCGGTAAGGGCGGAGCAAAGCGTTATGCCGAGGAGGTAGGCGTTGATTTATTGGGCGAAGTGCCTATAATTCAAGACATTATGCAAGGTGCAGACGATGGAGTGCCGGCAGTAAACACCGTTTCGCAGGTTGCGGAGGTGTATAAACAGATAGCGCAGAAAGTTGTTGATAAGATGGCAAAATAGTGTTGAAAAGCGGTGGAAAAGTTTTGATAACTCTTAACAACTTTTGAGGTTTTCCAAATTCCCCCGACTTATTAAAATTTGTTGTTATTTTTATTGGGATTATTTTAATTAAGAATGTTAAAAAATAACAATGTTAATTTGTTAAAACCAATTATAAACATTTGTTGAAAAGGGAGAGGAAAATGGGTGCTATCAGCGAGTTAACGGAGATATTTGTAAAATTTTTGAAAAACCTCGGTTAGCAACTTTTTTCCAAAAAAAGATATCAACACTTTCAACAGCGATTATTGTTATTGTTTAATTCTATTTTTAATTAATTATTTAATTTTAATAAAAGGAATAATAAATAACAGGTGTCGAAAAAAAAGGTAACTACCCTTAATAACCATTATAAGAAATTATGAAAGAAAAAATAGCAAAAATTGAGGCTTTGAAGCGTGAGAAGGGCGTGGTGATCCTGGCGCACTACTATTGTCGTCCAGAGGTGCAACAAGTGGCAGATTTCTTGGGTGATTCGTTGGCTCTCTCGGTGAAGGCTCGTGATATCGAGGCAAAAACTATTCTCTTTGCCGGAGTTCACTTTATGGGCGAAACTGCAAAGGTGCTCTCGCCAGAGAAAAAGGTGCTTATCCCAAACCCTGAGGCTACCTGCTCGCTTGCCGAGTCGTGCCCAGCGGCCGACTTTGCAAAGTTTAAGGCACAGTATCCCGATGCCCTCGTAGTGGCTTATGTAAATACCACCGTAGGTGTGAAGGCACTGACCGATATATGCTGCACCTCGTCAAATGCCTTGCAGGTGGTGGAGTCTATTCCGCAGGATAAGCAGATTATCTTTGCTCCCGATCGCAATCTCGGCTCCTATATACAAAAGGTAACGGGTAGAAAAAATATGATTCTTTGGGATGGTGCTTGCCATGTCCACGAGAAGTTCTCGAAAGAGGGTATTTTAACCCTTAAAAAATTGCATCCCGAGGCAAAGGTGGTTGTCCATCCTGAGTGTAGGGGAGAGGTGGCTGAATTGGCCGATTATTGTGGCTCTACGGCGGGAATTTTGTCGTACTGCGGAGCAAGCGATTGCGACACCTTTATAGTAGTTACCGAGCCGGGTATCTTGGCGGAGATGGAGAAGAAGTATCCGACCAAGAGATTTATCCCTGCGCCATCGGTTGAGGGTAAGGCCTGCAACGAGTGCGAGTATATGAAGATGATTACGCTCGAAAGCATTATAAAGTGCCTCGAAAACGAATCCCCAACCATCGAACTCGACGAGGAGACTCGCCAGAAGGCGTCGAAGTCTATTGAAGCAATGGTGAAAGTGGGGTAGAGTTATCAATCAATAAAAAATAGGAGAGGTCATATAAAACCTCTCCTATTTTATCTTATGGTTGTAGGTTAGA
>JAGCLL010000136.1 GCA_017647025.1 Alistipes sp.
ACTCGGCTACCGAGCGATCGAGCATTTTAATATCCCTTTCGAGGTTACCAAAGTCGGCAGAAAGAAACGAAGGAGCAACTATTCTCGTCATAGCATCTCTATTTTTTTGCAAAAATAGCAAAAATAAACTAAAAACGAATAACTTATTACCAGATAGTTTAGAGTAGAGAGTTTAAGGGGAGTAAGGAGTTTAAGGAATATAAAGAATTTAAGGAATATAAGGAAAGAGCATTAAACTCATTAAACTCATTAAACTCATTAAATACCCTACCCCCACACCTCCCTCTCAAAAAAATTGCACTTTTTGAATAAAAAATCAACATTGTTCATATTTTATTAAAAATAATAATAATTTATTAAAAAACTTGATAAATATCCAACAGCGAGGTTTTTGCGCCCTAAAAAGTTACAATTTGTAAATTTAGACACCGAAAAACTTTCAATCCGTAATTCACGAACTTTGCGACAAAGAAAAAAAATTGCAAAAAAATTTTGCGGTTATAAAAAAAGTTTCTATCTTTGGTATCAGAAACAGAAAGGAATGTGGTGATTTATTCACTTTTATATCCAGAATTTCGAACAATACTTATTTATATTATTAACAATTTTATTAATTAACTAAAAACTTTACTATTATGAAGAAGTTTAGACTTTTATTTTCGATGCTTGCGGCTACAGCCGTAATGTTCACTGCTTGTCAGCCGGGCGCTGAGCAAACTGGCGGTGGAGACCCTGTTACTCCTACCGTAGAGGTAACACTCGTTGAGGGTTCTGTAACTGCATCGGGCTTCCTTGCAACTGTTGCTACTACTGATGCAGAGGCTGCTGCTTGGAAGGTTTTGGCTCATGGTGATGCTGCTCCTGAGGCTGCTGTTGTTTTTGATGAGGGCGTTGCTCTCGCTCTTCCTACTGGAGGCCCTGCAACTATTCAAGTAGAGGATCTCAACGCTGAGACTGACTATTGCCTCTATGTTGCTGTTAAGGCTGGTGAGCAGTATGTTTTGAGCGCCCCTCTTTGCGTTAAGACCGCAGCCGCTGAGGTTGTTCCTCCAACCCCTACTGTTCAAGTTATTGAGTGGTACGCAATGGCCGATCCTATGCCACTTGCTGCTAAGGGCGAGAGTGTGCTTTTGACAGATCATGAATATAATCTCCCTGGTCATTATCTATTCCTTTCAGGATTTGACTGGAGCGATAATGAAGAGGATTGGGTATATGCAAGAGGAGCAAATTTATTTATGGTTGATTTCGACTTTGCTAATGAAACTGGAGAGAGATATGTTTACCTTACAAATCACTTCTATCCTGTAGTTGCAACAGGAGGATTATCACTTCCAACTACTAGTTGCCTTTTAGCAGATGGCATGTCAGAATTTACTGTTGGAGATAAAACTTACACTGTAGTAGCTCTCGAGTCTTCAACTGACGCAGAAGGAAGACCTTACGGTATAACCGTCATGTCAAATTGTGCTATGGGAATGGATATAAACATGTTGGAATTGAATGTTCCTGCGGTAGATGATGAGGGTAACCAAGTAGTTATTGTTGGACAATATATCGGCGCTCTCGGATATGACTTTAATGCTGGCGGTGGTGCTCCTGCTGTTCAAGAGGTTCCTTTCACTTTCGATGGTTTTGGCTTTACAACTTTCACTGCAAGCAAAGAGGGTAACATTCTTAAGCTTGTAAGCCAGAGCAGTAATGGAAACCTCGTATTGAATCTCGATCTTAGTAAGACTAATGGCGTATTTAACGAAGAGACATTTATGGCAATGGCAGACAGCGAAGAGACAATGCTTACTGGTTATTTCTGCGATTTCGAGGATAAAGAATTTGCCATTACTGGTGGCCGCCTTGTATTCACAGCTACAGAACAACCAGGAGTTTATACTCTCGCGACAGGTCGACAGGCTGCAGCTTTGACAATGGAAGGCAATGGCATAAAATATGTTGTTGAGTACAAAGACTACACAGTTACAATTAACGGTTTGCCAGAGGGTTTGTAATAACAACTCGATAGCAATATATAAACGGGATGCGCAATGCATCCCGTTTTTTTTTGGGGGGGGGTAAGATGAGAGACGAGAGAGGCGCAGTGATTGTAGGATTTGATAGGATTTGATAGGATAGAATAGGATTGCGCCTCCTATTCAAGGGCGAAGCCCGTTCCTATTCAGCAACCTTTGGTTGCGTTCCTATTCACTCCTATTAAGTCCTATTTCTTGGCGCAAAAGCCCTAATGACACAGGAAATAAACATCCCCCTCGCCCTTCTTGAACCCTACCTTCTCAAATAGCGAGATGCTTGCCAAGTTTTCGGGCAAGATAGTGGCGCAGAGGTATTGCAGTCCGAGCGACTCGGCATAACCAACCACAAGGCGTAAAGCCTCACCTGCAAACCCTCGGCGACGATTGGCAGAGTCGTGAATAATGATCGACACAGCCGCCTTCCTGCCATCATACTCCGTCAAATCTACACACCCCAATCGTTCGCCCTCGTGCGAGCAAATCATCAGGCGCAACTGCTCGGTCTCGGCAAGCGAATAGCGCTGTTGCAACTCCACAAATCGTGCTATATCTTCGTGCGAGTAGCGCTCCTCATATATACCATAGAGAGGTTCATTGTTGGCGTTTTCCCACAAAAGCAGAGTGTCGACATCCGAAGAATCGACACTCCGCAGCACTACCCTATTGCCTTTGATTGAAATCATTTACCGAAGCAATTACATAAAAAGCGAATAAAAGGATGAAATTCAAGGCTTGCGAGGCGTTGAGTGCGGAGCATACTAAGGTATGTGAGCAACACAACGACCGAAGCGTAACGCAGAAGTTCGCTTTTTATTCGCTTTTTACAAGCCGATTATCCAGTTACGCATTAACATCGCCACACCCCAGGCATTGGCATTTTCGCCCATCTTCGATACTCGGAACTTGGTATCCTTATAAACAAGGCTCAACGAATACTTGTTGGTAGCCGACTTCAACGGAAGCATAATATAGTCGCCCGCAGCGGCAAGATTTCCGCCGACAATAACGCTCTCAGGGTTGAAGATATTAATCAGGAACGCCACAGCCTTGCCGACCTTCTCGCCCGCCTCCTCGATAAGTTCGATAGAGAGGTTATCGTCGTTGCGAGCCGCATTCACGATGTCGTTGATATGGATCTGCTCCTTCGCCTCGTAGCGCTTGCGGAGAATGGTATTTGCGCCATTGCGCACCAACTCGTTCATCTTCTCCTCGATGGCGATACCCGAAACCTCGGTTTCGAGGCAGCCCTTCTTACCGCAGAAGCAAATCTTCTCGTTATTGAAGAATGGAATATGACCAAACTCGCCCGCAAAACCATTCTTACCGTAGTACAACTTGCCATCGCTCACGATACCAATCGCAACACCCAAACCGAGGTGGAGATAGATGACATTACTCTCGGTCTTGGAGCGAGAGAAGTTATACTCGGCATAGCAACGAGCACGAGTATCGTTCTCGACAATAACCTGCAAACCCACTCTGCGCTCCACAATATCGTGCAACGACTCCTCGTGTGATGTGAAGTAGTGGAACGAACGGCCCTCCGAGGTATTTACTCTACCTACAATACAGAGTCCCAAACCCAAAATTTTGGAACGGTCGTAGCCGCACTCGTCGAGGAACTTTACGATATTGTCGCAAATCTGATCCAAGCACGACTCACGGTCTACGAGTTCAAAATCGTCATAAGCAACCTCGTAAACTAAATTATTTTGCAAATCGGTAATCACGCAATTCATTCTATCACGACCAACGTGAACGCCCGCAAAATAGAGAGTCGAACAGGTCAAGCCAAAGACATTTGGACGACGACCACCCTGGGTTTCAACCTTTCCCAAGTCCGACACAATGTTCTCATCAACCAACTCCTGAACGAGTTTTGTCATCGTAGGTATACTGATTTTCAACTCCTTAGTCAATTCTGCAAGAGTCACTTCGCCATTAGTCGCCATATAGGCGATAATGCTACGCTTGATGATATTATTTTTGTGCGACAAGCCTTTACCTGAGGCTTGATTGCTAAAAAAGTCAATTAACGAACTCATCTCCCTAAAATTATTTTATTTTTACCTATTGCAAATATAATAAAAAAAGTGGAATAAATTCCACCTTTGTTAAAATAATTCAAAAATAAATGCAATTTTTTCAAAAAGTAGATTTACTCTCCACTTCGGCAGTAGGCGAAATTTTACGAATTAGCCCCTGCAACACCGTTCCAGGACCTATTTCCTCGAAATTCGAGAGTCCGTCAGCGACCATATTTTCGATAATTTGAGTCCAACGAACTGGTGCTGTAAGTTGTGCCACAAGGTTCGCCTTAATCTCCTCAGGCGAGGTATGAGGCTTCGCATCGACATTCTGATATATTGGACAAATAGGTTCGTTGAAGTGTGCCGCCTCGATAGCCTCGGCGAGTTCCTGGCGAGCAGGTTCCATCAGTGGAGAGTGGAATGCTCCGCCCACCGGCAAGACCAATGCTCGGCGTGCGCCAGCCTCCTTCAACCTACCACAAGCCTCGTTCACAGCATCAACAGCACCCGAAATAACCAACTGTCCTGGGCAGTTATAGTTTGCTGCTACCACCACGCCTTCAACACCTTCGCAAATATCCTCGATAGTCTTGTCGGGCAGTGCCAAAACCGCAGCCATAGTGCCTTGTACCTGCTCGCAAGCGCTCTGCATAGCCATCGCTCGCTTCGACACAAGCACCAAGCCCTCCTCGAACGACAACGCACCCGAAACCACCAATGCCGAGAACTCACCAAGCGAGTGCCCCGCAACGGCAACAGGCTCAACGCCAAGCACTTTCGCCAACACAACAGAGTGGAGAAAAACCGCAGGTTGAGTAACCTTTGTCTGCTTCAACTCCTCAGCCGAGCCTTCGAACATCACATCAGTGATGCGGAAACCGAGTATCTCATTTGCTCGCTCAAACATCGCCTTTGCATCGGCATTATGTTCGTACAAATCCTTGCCCATTCCGCTGAATTGAGCACCTTGTCCCGGAAAAACATAGACCTTCTTCATTGTCGATTGTTCTATTTTGTGATGAAAAACTTTGCAAATATAGTAAAAACTATATATTTTTGTGGAGTTAACAGCGAAATAAGCAAATAAAACAAATATAAAACAGTATGGGAAACAAAATCAATGACCCTATTGCAAGGTTGATGGGTTTGCGCTACAAGTCGCACCCTTGGCACGGTATCGAGGTGGGCGAGAAGGCTCCCGAAGTGATTACCGCATTTATCGAAATGGTGCCAACCGACACCGTAAAATACGAGTTGGATAAGGTGAGTGGCTACCTCAAAATCGACCGTCCGCAGAAGTACTCGAATGTAATTCCTGCGCTCTATGGCTTTGTGCCACAGAGTTTTTGCGGCGAGAGCGTTGCGGAGTATTGTATGCAACAAAGTGGTCGCACCGAGATTGTTGGTGACGGCGACCCACTCGATATCTGCGTATTGACCGAGCGCGATATTGCACACGGCGATATTATCGTAAATGTTCGCCCAATCGGAGGCTTCCGTATGTTGGACGGCAACGAGGCCGACGACAAGATTATTGCCGTATTGCGCCACGATGTAACTTACAGCGGTTACAATGATATTTCAGAGTTACCAAAGGGCGTTATCAACCGTTTGAAGCACTACTTCCTCACCTACAAGGATATGCCAGACTCGGAGTCACAGAAGAAGGTGGAGATTACCAATGTATTTGGTCGTGAAGAGGCTTATGAGGTTATTCAGCGCTCGTTGGAGGATTATAAAAACCACTTCAACGGCTTGGACGAGATTTTGCGTCATGTTTAATCATTGCGGAGGAGAAAGATGTCAGTAGAGAGCAAAGTAAGAGCAGTTACAACACTGCGACTCAAAGAGATGAAGGATAGAGGCGAGAAGATTTCGATGCTCACCTCGTACGACTATTCGATGGCAAAAATCGTCGACAAGGCGGGCGTGGATGTTATTCTCGTAGGTGATTCGGCAGCGAATGTAATGGCGGGTTGGGAAACAACATTGCCAATCACGCTCGACCAGATGATTTACCACGCATCGTCAGTGGTGCGTGCCGTGGAGCGTGCATTGGTTGTGTGCGATATGCCTTTCGGTACATACCAGAGTGACTCGCAGGCAGCACTCGACTCGGCTATCCGCATTATGAAGGAGACCGGCGCCGACTCTGTAAAGATGGAGGGTGGCGAGGAGATTCTCGACTCGGTAAAGCGTATTTTGGCGGCAGGTATTCCTGTTATGGGACACCTCGGACTCACTCCGCAGTCTATCCACAAGTTCGGCACATACAGCGTGCGTGCCAAGGAGGAGGCAGAGGCAGAGAAACTCATTCGTGATGCTAAATTATTGGAGGAGGCAGGTTGCTTCGCAATCGTTTTGGAGAAGATTCCTGCTGCATTGGCGGAGAGGGTTTCAAAGGAGTTGTCAATCCCAACTATCGGTATCGGTGCAGGTGGTGCTTGCGACGGTCAGGTATTGGTTGTACACGATATGCTCGGCATCAACAAGGGCTTTTCGCCACGCTTCTTGCGTCGTTATGCCGACCTCTACACCGTTATGACAGAGGCAATTTCGCACTATGTCGAGGATGTAAAGTCGTGCGACTTCCCTAACGAGAAGGAGCAGTACTAATGTATAAATAATTGATAATCAATATGTTTGATAAGTATATAGGGGGGGGGTATTTCGTCTATTACACGAGATACCTCCGAGATTATGAAGGGTATATTAATCCTTCTAATCATCTTAGGACATAATACTATTCTGATAAACAATATATCGGGACTATTTGATTATTTATACTCCTTCCACGTTCTAACTTTTTTTATTCTTCCTTGGTTTTATACAACAAAATTTTCTTGGAATAGTACCATTAGACGAAGTACAAAACTTTGGTTCTGGTATCTTGCATTTTTTGTTGTTCAGGTGGTCTTCTACAACCTACTTTTCGATACAACATTCTCGTTAAGCGAAACTATTAAAGCATTTTTTCTCGGTGGACATACGCTATTGAAAGGTGTTACGGGATATATGTATCTGTGGTTTATGCCGGCATTTTTCTTCTCTATGCTTGTTCGAGATCTCTACACCATCGCCAATAAGCCAAGCCGAATAGCAATGGTTCTTACATCGCTTGGTATAGTTATCTTTTTTGCTTTTCGTGCTTACATCATATATAATTACATAGCTGTAATTCAAGGTATATTCTTTGCAGCACTTGGTATCGTTGCATCACAATTAACATTACCAAACAAAAATTCGCATCGAGCATTGGTAGTACTTCTCTTTGTGGTATGTAGTGTACTGATGTTTATCGATGCAACAAAAGGCTTTGTTCACCCATTTATGCCGTTTGTTGCCTTCTTTGCAATATGGAGTATTATTGAATGGCTGAAAAAATATATGAACTGGTTGCAATATTTGGGTAAGTTGTCGATGTTCATATATCTAACCCACCCTCTTATTTTCCAATTGCTTCTACGAGTAGTACCAAACAACTATTCACAAGTTGTGTATGGCACTATCATATTCTTGCTTACGACACTAATCAGCATTATTGTTTCGTGGTGTATGCAGAAGACCATTAAGGCAATCCCCGTAGTAAACAAATATCTGTAAAGAGCCAACATCTAATGGCTAATGGCTAAAAGCCCAAAACAACAGACCGCCACTCAAAAGTGGCGGTCTGTTGTTTTGCATCGGTCTGCGGAGTTTACATATCGAAGTCCGAATTGTCGTCTGCTGGTTCATCGTCAGAATTATCGTCTGCCAACTCGTCTGCGCCCTTCAAATCGTCATCGTAGTAATCCTTATCCTCCTCCTCGTGCGATGCGTCATCAATCTTAACATCAATCTTCACAAGGTAACTAATCTCCTCTGTCTCGAAAGGTACTGCGAAGAAGAAGTCGCCATTGGGTTTGTCAATACGCATCATATAGTCGGTATAGCCGAGCGGATATGCAGCCTTAACAGCCTCCTGCAACTCAGGAGCCAAATTATTAAAACTTGTAACTAATCTTTTTTTAGCGCTTGGTGCCATATATTTTCTCTGTTTGGTTTTACATTAAATTCGGCGCAAATATATGGCAAGGAAATGAGTGTGGCAAATTTTATCACCCTTTTTTTTCAACAATTCAAAAATTAGTCGTACCTTTACGCAATAATATATAAATGTAGGTATGACTTTATCGATACACGACGAGATAATCGCCTTGCGAGAGGCTCTACACCACCATAATCGCAAGTATTATGTGGAGAACTCACCCGAAATTTCGGACTTCGAGTTCGACCAAATGATGCATCGTCTTATCGAATTGGAAGAGGCTCATCCTGAATATGCCGATGACAACTCGCCAACGATGCGAGTTGGTAGCGACAAGACCTCCGAGTTCCAGAATGTGAAGCATCGCTATCCTATGCTCTCACTATCGAACACCTACTCTATGGAGGAGTTGAGCGAGTTTATAAACCGCATAGAGAAGGAGGAGGGCAACACAGAATTTGTCTGTGAATTGAAGTTTGATGGAACAGCCATATCTCTAACCTACGAAGATGGTCGCTTGGTGCGTGCTGTAACTCGTGGTGATGGCGAGAGCGGCGATGATGTAACTGCCAATGTCCGCACCATCGGCTCTATTCCTTTGACTTTGACCGGCAACTACCCTGCCGAGTTTGAAATTCGTGGCGAGATATTTATGCCCTACGCCTCTTTCGACCGTTTGAATGCCGAGCGAGAGGTTGCAGGTGAGCAGTTATTCGCCAACCCTCGTAATGCTGCGGCAGGTACGCTCAAACAGCAACAATCTTCGATTGTGGCAAAGCGAGGTTTGGACTGCACGCTCTATCAGATAGCATCACGAGAACTCCCATTTTCAACCCACTGGGAGGCATTAGAGGCTGCTCGCAGTTGGGGATTTAAGATATCAAAACACGCTCGCATTTGCCGTTCTGCCGAGGAGATTAAGGAGTTTATCGAGTATTGGGATACCGCTCGCAAAGAGTTGCCTTACCCAACAGACGGAATAGTTATAAAGGTGAACGACTTTGCCAAGCGTCGTCGTTTGGGATTCACAAGCAAGTCGCCTCGTTGGGCTGTGGCATACAAATTCAAGGCGGAGCAGGCTTTGACTCGCCTTGTAAGTGTAGATTTTCAGGTTGGCAGAACAGGAGCAATAACCCCTGTGGCAAACCTCGAACCCGTACTATTGGCAGGAACTATTGTCAAGCGTGCAACACTCCACAATGCCGAGCAGATTGAGTTGCTTGATATTCGTTTAGGCGACTTTGTCTATGTGGAGAAGGGCGGAGAGATTATCCCTAAAATCACAGAGGTGGAACTCTCTGCTCGCCAAGCCGAAAGCGCACCTTTCCACTACATAACCGAGTGTCCGGAGTGCGGTGCAGAACTTGTACGCTACGAGGGTGAGGCGAAGCACTACTGCCCTAATCAGGGTGGTTGCCGACCTCAAATACTTGGTCGTATAGTCCATTTTATACGCCGTAAGGCTCTTGATATTGATGGACTTGGCGCAGAAACAGTAGAGTTATTACACGAAAGTGGTTTATTGAACAATATCGCCGACATCTACGATTTGAAGGCGGTAGATTTGGCAGTTCTACCACGCTTGGGCGAGAAATCAGCAGATAATATAATCCGCAGTATTAATGCGTCAAAAGAGGTACCATTTGCACGAGTATTATTCGGTTTAGGAATTCGCTTCGTGGGCGAAACAACTGCAAAATACCTCGCTGCACACTTCAAGACGCTCGACGCAGTAATGTCGGCAACCAAGGAGCAATTGCTCGAAGCCGAGGAGGTGGGCGACAAAATTGCCGATGCTATTTTGGAGTATTTTGCAGATGAGAAGAACCTCGCTATCATAGAGCGTTTGCGCACGGCAGGCTTACAATTCGAGGAGGAGGCAAAGGTATTACACTCAAACTGCTTGGAGGGCAAGAACATCGTTATTTCTGGAAAATTCCTCGATCACACTCGTGATGAATTGAAGGAGTTGATTGAGTTACACGGAGGAAAAAACCAATCGGGCGTATCGGCAAATACCGACTTTATTGTGGCGGGCGAGAATATGGGCCCTGCCAAGTTGCAAAAGGCGGAGAAGTTGGGTGTAAAAATTCTCTCGGAGAGTGATTTTATAACACTCATAGGAGGCGAAGGTCAAAATAATAACACACAATCTGCCGTTACTCCTACGGAGGAGAAAAGAGAAGAGACAATCGTACAGGGAAGCCTGTTTTAGAGAATAGACAATTAGGGAATTATGAATAGAGATATTTTTAAGGGATTAGGCGTAGCACTCATAACTCCATTTATGGAGAATGGTGCAGTAGATTTTGCCGCTGTGGCACGCATTGTCGACAACCTTGTGGAGGGAGGAGTAGATTACATTCTCGTACTCGGCACTACGGGCGAAACCCCAACCCTTACATCAGATGAGCGCAAGGCTCTTATCCGCTTCGTGCGTGAGCGTGTAGCAGGAAGAGTTCGATTGATGGTAGGCATAGGTGGCAATTGCACTCACGATGTTATCACAACTCTTCGCACCTGGAATTTATCGGGATACGATGCTATTTTGAGCGTAAATCCATACTACAACAAACCCAATCAAGAGGGCTTATACCAGCACTTCAAGGCTATTTCCGAGGCATCGCCACTGCCGATTATGCTCTACAACATTCCGGGCAGAACGGGCATAAATATGGCTCCCGAAACAATCGCACGCTTAGCAAAAGATTGCGACAACATTATAGGTATCAAAGAGGCGTCAGGCAATTTGGAGCAGATGGCAAAAATCAAGGAGTTGCTCCCAGACGATTTTCTCCTTATTTCGGGCGATGACGGTTTGACCGTAGAGGTTATAAAACTTGGTGGAGATGGTGTTATATCCGTTTTAGCAAACGCATACCCAGCCCAGACAAAGGAGTTTGTAGACCTCGCATTGGCTGGTCAAATCGACATGGCTGACAAGAAGTTACACGCTTTTGACGGTATCATATCGGCACTCTTCGAGGAGGGCAACCCTGTGGGCATAAAGACTCTCCTCTATGCTAACGGAGTATGCTCGAACACTATGCGCTTACCTCTTGTTCCTGGTAGCGACAATCTTTTGCAGAAGATTGAAAGTTTGGTTGCAGAGTACGAAAATTAACCACTTGCTCGTTATTGGTCAAAAAAAAGGATTATGAAGCGATTTGTTGCGATTTTACTCCTGCTCACTGTTGCGGTGTCGGCATTTGCTGTAACCCCCAACAACGATCGTATATTTGCAGCCATTAACGATGTTAATTCGCCATTCTACTATCCAAATCTGATGTTGCGATACAAGGAGGGGCGTGCGATGTCCGAGGAGGAATATCATCACCTCTATTATGGTTACGCCTTTCAACCTGCATACAAGCCGCTCGAAGTAAATCCAGCAATGACTCGTGTACAGGAGATTATGGCTCGACTATCGCTCGACACCCCTTCGGTGCACGATATTGACGAGTTAATCGCCGCAGGTATTGCCGCTATGGAGTATGATCCATTTTCGCCGACACTACTCAACATATTGGTCTACGCCTACGGAGCATCGGGCGACAAAGTGCGTGAGTTGGCTTACTCGGAGCATCTGCGAGGTGTATTAAAGTGCATTGAGCAGTCTGGCGACGGATTGAAAGAGAAGAGCCCGATGCATATTATTATGTTCTCGCACGGCTTGGATTATCTCGCATCGAGAGGTATTGCCTACAAAAAGAGTAGCATCATAAGTCGCACAGTGGAGTTTGTGCCTTTCGTCGTTCCGCAGGGAAAGGTCAAGGGGTACTACTTCGATTATAGTCGAGTATATTGGAACAAGCCAGACAACTACACCTTCCAGCGTGAGCGCACTTGGCAGTTCAACAATCTCAAACCAAGAGAGTATAAATAGAGTATATGAAGAGATTTATATCGATAATAGTTACACTAACCTCACTCCTCACTGCCTGTATCAATGTTGAGACAGCAAGCGTGAATGACCTCTATGTGGGAGGCATCACAGATCGTCGTCTGGTGCTTGATGGCAGAGAGGGTTGTAGTAAGAGTTTCTATATCATAGCCAACTACGACTGGCAAATTATAGACTATCGCCATTTCAGTTGCTATCCATCAAGTGGCAGTAAGTGCGATGCAAACAGCCCTATAAACATCACCGCTACTGCCCTACAATCGAATAACTCGGCAGACACTATCCGTCTGAGTGATTTGAATTTCAAATTGCTACACACTCGCTTTGTCGGCATTTCGGCGTATCAGTTGCCACAAGTATGTCTTAAAAGTGGTAACAAGTTGTTTGTAAATGCTGTGGCTGGCTCGAAGGCTACTGCGCAGATTGTATCGAAGGCAGACGATGTTCACCTCGTCGTATCGGGAGATATTTCGGCCACTATTGGCGAAAAAAATTCGAAAGATGAGTTCAGCATAACCGTTGTGGCCAACAATAATAACAACAACTCCGAGTCGAATAAAATTGGCACTATTGAGTTCGAGGTGGACGGCATAAAGCAGGGCGGTAAAATTGAGGTCATACAGCAGTCGGCAATTCTTTTCGACCGCAGCGTTGTGATGTTGCCAAGCAAGGCTGGCGAGAGCAATATGTTGGAGGTTACAAGCGATTTCGGCATTGTTGCTACGGAGAGTTCCGACCTCTTTTCTGTTGAACTAATCTCGACAAAGGCGCATACAAAGCAGTTCAAAGTTACAGCACTTGCCGACAACGACTCTACAATGGAGCGCAACCTTGGTGAGATATGTATTACTCTTGCCGATATGCCCGATTGCAGCAGGTGCATAGAGGTGCATCAGCGCAAGGCAAAAGCGCCACAAACAATCATAGTACACTTTATCGGAACGGCTCTTCAATACTACTTCAACAACAACGCAAGCAAGATATTGGAGGCATTAAATGCGAACATTCAGGGCGATGCGCAAATTTTGGCAATCACCACAGATGCTACAAATAACGCCACGCTCTACGAATTGCGCTACGACGATATTCTTGGAAAGGCAGTACAGGAGGTAGTGACAAAACTTTCGCTACCAACACCATACAATGCAACTCTCTTTGAGAATAACCTCCGCAAAGCATTAAACTTTGCACCAGCCGAAAAGTATGCTCTCGTAATAGGCTCACACGGCTTGGCGTGGGTTCCAAAGAGTGGTGCAACACCTAAATCTCAAGGTATGTGGCGTATGGGCATCTCTCCATCGGAACTCTGGAAGCGCAACGAGAATGCAGAGATGACTCGACACATCGGCGATAGCACCACAACTCAATACGACATCACCGAGATTTCCAATGCAATAGAGGCTACGGGCATAAAATTCGACTACATACTCTTCGATGCCTGCTTTATGAGCAATGTGGAGAGCGCCTACGAACTACGCAATAGCGCCGACTATATCATTGGTTCTCCGTGTGAGGTTTTAGGCATAGGCTTTCCGTATGCAAAGGTTACCCCTTATATGCTTACAAACAGAGGAATTTCCTACAACCTCGACAAAATTTGTAGCGAGTATGTCAATTACTACCGCACTTCGTCGGGCACAACTTCTGCGTGCGTAGCCGTTACTCATACCGCAGAGTTGGAGCGATTGGCTGCGGCTATGAAGGCTGTGAACAAGGCGGGAACAAAGAGTGAATTCTCGTTGGAGAATGTACAGTACTACGAAGGACAGGCAGTTCACTCGTTCTACGATTTGGGGGATATGGTCAGACAGTCGTGCGCCGATGAGGAGGCTGCCGCAACATTCAAGGAGCAACTTGACAAGACGGTAACTTCACGCTACCACACCGACCAATTCTATTCGGGATATGGTTCGGATAATAAATACTACCACGACATAAACTATTATAGTGGCATTTCCACCTCGGCAATGGTCGAGCACTACTCCACCGACTGGCAACAGACTGCGTGGTATAAGGCTACACATTAAGCGACATACTACTACAAAAATAGAGCGGAGAGATTTTGACACCTCTCCGCTCTACTCTTTTATACTACGCTCTTAGTAGGTTCTCAACTGGAATACAATCTTGTTACAGTAGAGTTCGCCTTCGTGCAACAAAATCGAAGGGAAGTCGGGTTGATTTACTGCATCAGGGTGTACCTGACACTCGATTGCCACACCTGCATAGTCCTCGTAGCGAGAGCCTGACTTGGTGATTGGGCAGCCTCCCGAAAGCCAGTTGCCGGTATAGACCATACAGCCTGGTTGCGACGACAAAACCTTAACCAAGCGACCTGTCTTCTCGCATCGCAACTCGCCAACCTCGCCCAAGATATTCTTCTGCCAGCCATCAACCACGAAGAAGTGGTCGTGTCCACGGAACAAATCGATATGGTTAAAAATCGAGCCGATATCCTTGCCAAGGCGATTCCAATCGGTGAAATCTTGTGCCGAGCCCTTCATTTCGAGCAACTTACCCGTAGGAATCTGCACCTCGTTAGCCTCCAATACATACTTGGCGTTGAGTTTCAACTCGTGGTCGAAGATTGTTTCGCCACTCGCCTCGCCAGCCAAGTTCCAATAGACATGGTTTGTGAGGTTTACAGGAGTTGTGCCGTCGCTCTTTGCGAGGTATGTAATTTCGAGGTTATTCTCATCGTCAAAATCGTAGATAGCCTCGATAGTTACCTCGTGCGGATAACCCTGGTCACCATCCTCCGACACCAACGAGAATACAACACGATTGGTCTCCACGCGCGACTCCCATAACTTATTGGCATAACCCTTTGTACCTCCGTGAAGGTGGTTAGGGCCATTGTTTATTTCGAGGCGATACTCTACGCCCTCGATAGTCATCTTGCCACCTGCAATGCGGTTAGCCACACGGCCTACCGACTTTCCACTTGCAGCACCATCGCCAAAGTAACTCATTGGATCCTTATAACCGAGTACCACATCGTCAATCTTGCCGTTGCGGTCAGCATATTTCACCGATACGATAGCGGCACCAATGTTAGTGAGTTGCACCTCGCTACCGAGTGCATTTTTCATCGTATAGATGATTATCGCTTCACCCTCTGGGGTTACGCCCCAAACATTCTGTTCAATTGTCATAGTAGTAGTTTTTGAAGTTTTATTCGAGTGGCTTGACATTTGCCAAGAGGTAGTCGATACGACGCAAGCACTCCTCCTTGCCGATGAACGAAGTTACATCGTACATACCAGGGCCCTTGCCTGCGCCAACCAAAGCCAAACGCAAGGTGTTCATAATCTGTCCCATACCATACTCCTTCTCGGTAATCCAAGCGTGAACAATCTGCTCGGTATTCTCCAATGAGAAGTCGTCAATCGAAGCCAATACCTCACGCAACTCCGCCAAACGAGCAGGGTTTTCGCCCTTCCAATACTTCTTTAACTGCTTCTCCTCGTACTCGGTTGGAGCAACAAAGAAGTATGAAGTCAAATCCCACAAGTCGCTTACGAATGTTGCACGCTCCTTCATAATGAAGGCTGCCTTACCTGCCACCTCGTCAGACACCTCGATGCCGTGCTCTCGGAGAATTGGCTGATAGATTGGATAGAGTTCCTCGGCTGTCTTGGCGTGCATATACTGCGCATTGAACCACTTCGCCTTATCCGGTTGGAAACGAGCTCCCGCCTTCGACACACGATCGAGCGAGAAGGCATCAATCAACTCCTGCATAGAGAAAATCTCCTGCTCGGTACCAGGATTCCAACCCAAGAGAGCCAACATATTGATAAATGCGTCTGCAAAGTAGCCGTCCTCACGATAGCCACGAGCCGTTTCGCCCGTAGTTGGCGATACCCAATGGAGTGGGAATACAGGGAATCCCATCTTGTCGCCATCACGCTTCGACAACTTACCTCCACCCGTAGGCTTCAAAAGCAATGGAAGGTGAGCAAACTCTGGCTGCGACTCTGTCCAGCCAAATGCACGATACAAAAGGTAGTGCAAAGGCAACGATGGCAACCACTCCTCGCCACGAATTACATGCGAAATCTCCATCAAGTGGTCATCGACGATATTTGCCAAGTGGTAGGTTGGCAGAGCATCCACCGACTTGTAGAGCACCTTATCATCGAGTGTCGAAGTATTCACCTCAACATCGCCACGAATCAAGTCGTGCATCTTAACGACCTCGTTCTCAGGCATCTTAAATCGGATAACCCAGATGTCGCCACGAGCAATACGCTCCTCAACCTCCTCTTTTGACAACGAAAGCGAAGTTGGAAGGTTTGTACGAACCTTGAAGTTGTAGGCAAATGTCTCGCCTCGGCTCTCGTACTCTTTGCGGAGAGTGTCCAACTCCTCGGCTGTATCGAAAGCGTAGTAAGCCCAACCTGCCTCAACAAGTTGAGTAGCATACTTTAAGTATAATTCACGGCGCTCACTCTGACGATATGGGGCGTGAGGGCCGCCAACGCCAACACCCTCATCAATCTCGATACCGCACCATTTGAGCGACTCAATAATGTAATCCTCTGCACCCGGCACAAAGCGCTGCGAATCGGTGTCCTCGATTCGCAAAATCATCTTGCCTCCGTGACGACGAGCAAAAAGGTAGTTATATAGCGCTGTGCGCACACCTCCGATATGGAGTGGACCTGTTGGGCTTGGCGCAAAGCGAACTCTTACTTCTCTCATAAATTATTATAGCTGTTAGCCATTAGCGATTAGCTAAATTAAAAAATATCTCCCTTTAACTCAAAATCGTAAATGATTGAGGAAATTTTGTGCGAAGCAATGCGATGAAAGCGGAGCATAGTAAG
>JAGCLL010000137.1 GCA_017647025.1 Alistipes sp.
ACATCTGGAAGGAGCGTTTGCCAGAGGATCATATCATCCGAGGTAACAAGCACGATAACTTCTGGGAGATGGGCGAGACTGGTCCTTGCGGCCCTTGTAGCGAGATTCACTTCGACCTTCGTGACGAGGCTGAGATTGCCGAGAAGCCAGGTCGTGAGATGGTGAATATGGGACACCCACAGGTTATCGAGATTTGGAACCTCGTATTTATGCAGTTCAACCGCAAGGCAAATGGCTCGTTGGAGTCGTTGCCTGCAAAGCATGTTGATACGGGTATGGGCTTCGAGCGTTTGTGTATGATTATGCAGGGCGTGAAGTCGAACTACGATACCGATGTATTCCAGTCGACTATTAAAGTTTTGTCTGATATGTCGGGCAAGGCTTATGGCAAGGAGGAGGCTGTCGATGTTGCAATGCGTGTTATCGCTGACCACCTTCGTGCTATCGCATTCTCGATTGCAGACGGTCAGTTGCCATCGAATGTAAAGGCTGGCTATGTTATTCGTCGTATCTTGCGTCGTGCAGTGCGTTACGGATACACATACCTCGGCTTCAACGAACCATTTATCTGCCGCTTGGTACCAACATTGGTTGCGCAGATGGGCGAGCAGTACCCAGAGTTGAAGGCACAGCAGTCGCTCGTTGAGCGTGTTATCGAGGAGGAGGAGGCATCGTTCCTCCGCACCTTGGCAACAGGTATCAACCTCTTGGAGGGAGTTATCAAGGAGTGCAATGGCAAAATTTCGGGTAAGAACGCATTTTTACTCTACGATACATTCGGTTTCCCAATCGACTTGACCGAGTTGATTGCAAAGGAACAGGGCGTTGAGGTTGACTTGGCAGAGTTCGAGAAGGAGTTGCAGGCGCAGAAGGAGCGCTCACGCAACGCTGCGGCACAGGATATTGACGATTGGAAGGAGATTATCGCAGATGCCAAGAACGAGGAGTTCGTTGGCTACGATATGTTGGAGTGCGATGTGAAGATTGCTCGTGTGCGCAAGGTGCAGACCAAGAATAAGGTCTCTTTCCAGATGGTATTCGACAAGACTCCTTTCTATGGTAATTCGGGTGGTCAGGTAGGCGATACCGGCTATATCGAGTCGGCAAACGAGAAGATTGAGATTGTTGCCACCGAGAAGGAGAATGGCCTTATTATCCATATCGCAAATCAGTTGCCAGAGAATTTGGAGGCAGAGTTCCACGCAGTGGTAAACCCTGCAAAGCGTCAGTGCTCGGCAAATAACCACTCGGCAACCCACCTCTTGCACGCTGCATTGCGCAAGGTGTTGGGCTCGCATGTAGAGCAGAAGGGCTCGATGGTGTCGCCTGATGCGTTGCGTTTCGACTTCTCGCACTTCCAGAAGATGACCGACGAGGAGATTCGTGCAGTAGAGCGTGAGGTGAACGAGAAGATTCGTTTGAACTCACCACTCGATGAGAATCGTGAGGCTACCCAGGAGGAGGCGCAGAAGGCTGGCGCAATGATGCTCTTCGGTGAGAAGTATGGCGATAAGGTGCGTATGGTGCGCTTTGGTGAGTCGGTAGAGTTGTGCGGTGGTACTCACACCTCGGCTACTGGTAATATCGGTATGTTCAAGATTGTTTCGGAGTCGGCTATCTCGGCTGGTGTTCGTCGTATCGAGGCAGTTACGGGCGAGAAGGCTGAGGCTACGGTATATGCAGCACAAGATTTGCTTGCACAACTTGGTGAGATGCTCGGCAACTCGCAACTCGTTCCGGCAATCAAGCGTTTGGTTGAGAATAACGAGGCGTTGTCGAAGGAGGTTGAGGCTATGCAGAAGGAGCAGTTGAACGCTATCACCGAGAAGATTGTTGAGGCTACCGAGGAGGAAAACGGCTACTTCGTAGATGCTCGTCAGATGAACCACTCGGCAGACTTCGTGAAGAACTTGGCTTACAATTTGCGCACTCGTAAGTCTAACCTCGTTATGGTTGTAGGCTCGAATGTGGGAGGTAAGGCTACCTTAACGATTATGCTTGGCGACGATGTTGTTGCAAAGGGTGTAGATGCAGGTGCAGTTGTTCGTGAGGCAGCCAAGGCTATCCAGGGCGGTGGTGGCGGTCAGAAGTTCTTCGCTACCGCTGGTGGTAAGAACCCTGACGGCTTGACTGAGGCTATTGAAAAGGCTAAAAGCCTTATTCTTAACAGCCTAAATTAAGAATTGAGAATTAAGAATTGAGAATTATAAATTATTACAGATATGGCAAATAAAGTATTATTGATGATTTTGGACGGTTGGGGAATCGGTAACCACACTAAGTCCGACGCTATCTATTCGACAAATCCTGAGTTTATCAACGCATTGACTGCTGCTAATCCGCACGCAGAGTTGCGCACCGACGGCGAGAATGTAGGTCTTCCAGAGGGACAGATGGGTAACTCGGAGGTAGGTCACCTCAACATTGGCGCAGGTCGTGTTGTATATCAGGACCTCGTGAAGATTAACCGTGCTTGCCGCACCGGCTCTATCTTGGAGAACAAGGAGGTTGTTGCAGCATTCGAGTATGCAAAGCAGAATGGCGTAAATGTTCACTTTATGGGCTTGCTCTCTGACGGTGGTGTTCACTCGTCGATTGACCACCTCTTCACATTGTGCGACATATCGAAGCACTACGGCATCGAGAACACCTTCGTGCACTGCTTTATGGATGGTCGTGATACCGACCCGAAGAGCGGTAAGGGCTTTGTTGAGGCTTTGGAGGCTCATATGGCAAAATCGACAGGCAAGATTGCATCGATTATTGGCCGTTACTACGCAATGGACCGCGACAAGCGCTGGGAGCGTGTTAAGATTGCTTACGACTGCTTGGTTGATGGCGTAGGCGAGAAGGCTACCGATATGGTAGGCGCTGTTGAGGCTTCGTACGCAGAGGGCGTAACCGACGAGTTCATCAAGCCAATCGTTGCAGTTGACGCCGAGGGTAACGCAATCGGCACTATCAAGCCAAACGATATGGTTATATTCTTCAACTATCGTAACGACCGTGCTCGTGAGATTACCGTAGCATTGACACAGCAGGATATGCCGGCAGAGGGTATGCACACAATGCCTCTCTACTACTGCTGTATGACTCCATACGATGCATCATTTGAGGGCTTGCACATCCTCTTCGATAAGGAGAATGTTCAGAATACTTTGGGCGAGTATGTTTCATCGCTCGGTTTGAAGCAGTTGCGTATTGCCGAGACCGAGAAGTATGCCCACGTGACCTTCTTCCTTAACGGTGGTCGCGAGGAGAAGTTCGAGAACGAGGATCGTATCTTGGTTGCTTCGCCAAAGGTTGCTACCTACGACTTGCAGCCAGAGATGAGCGCATACGAGGTAGCCGACAAGTTGGTTGGCGCATTGGACGAGCAGAAGTACGACTTCATCTGCTTGAACTTCGCAAATGGCGATATGGTGGGCCACACTGGTATCTATGAGGCTATCGAGAAGGCTGTTAAGGCTGTTGACGAGTGCGTAGAGAAGGTTGTAACTTCGGCAAAGGCAAATGGCTACGAGGTAGTTGTAATCGCTGACCACGGTAACGCTGACAACGCAATCAACGAGGACGGCACACCAAATACTGCACACTCTTTGAATCCGGTGCCAATCGTGGTTGTTTCGGAGCGTGTAGCAAAGGTTGAGAATGGTATCTTGGCAGATGTTGCTCCAACTGTACTCTCGTTGATGGGCGTACCACAGCCAGCCGAGATGGAGGGCCACTCGCTCGTTGAGTTGAAGTAATACCTATATATATTATATAGAAACCCAAACCTAAACGATGAAAGCGATTAAATTCCTTATCGCCACAATCTTGTGCGCCGTATCGTTCTATGCGACTACGGCGCAGGTTGTTGTCGATGCAAGCGAGGTGGTAGGGAAGATTAAGGTGATGAACGCCGTAAATAACGGTCCACAAGTTGCAGGCTCAACCCAAAAGAGGGGTAATGCGCAAGCGTATAAGGAGGCAGAGTTCGGCTATGCTCGTCTTCACGACGCTCCAATTAGATGGGGATGGGCGCACACGGTCGATGTATCGTGCGTATTTCCAAATTTCGAGGCTGACGAGAACGACCCTAAATCGTACGACTTCACCTTGACCGATAAACTTATCAAAGAGATTTACGACTCGGGAACAAAGGTTTTCTATCGTTTGGGACAATCTATTGAGCATTGGCCAAAGAAGTATGGGGCAAATCCGCCTGCAAACTTCAAGAAGTGGGCGCGCATTTGTGAACATATCATTCGCCACTACAACGAAGGCTGGGCCGATGGTTACCACTACAATATCGGGTATTGGGAGATTTGGAATGAGCCAGATCTCGATACTAAGAAGAAGGACTTTGTAAGAGCAAAATCGCCTTGTTGGACTGGTACAGAGGAGGAGTTTTTCCACCTCTATGAGATTACGGCTAACCACCTAAATAAGTGTTTCCCTGATCTCAAAATCGGAGGCCCTGCACTTGCCAGCAATTTGGAGTGGGCTGACCGTTTCCTCGCCTATATGTCGAAGAAGAAGGTTGAGTTGGGCTTCTTCTCTTACCACCGTTACTTCGGAAAAATGGAGAAGGCTTTGAGGATGACTAACGGAGTGAAGGCTCTACTTGATAAGTATGGCTATACCTCTACGGAGATGATTTTCAATGAGTGGAACTACCTCGCCAATTGGACCGACGAGTTTGTTCACACCATCGAAGTTATCAACTCCTACAAGGGTGCGGCCTATGCTGCCGCCGTGATGTCTACATTCCAGGACTCGCCTGTACATATGATGATGTACTACGATGCTCGTCCAGGAACCTCTTTCAATGGTTTGTTCGACTTCTATACCTCGCAACCTCGCCACGCCTACTATGCACTCTATTCGTGGAGCAAGTTGCGTCGTTTGGGCACTCAGGTGAAGAGTGATGTAGGTGGATTGAAGGATTTTTACGCTACGGCAGCAAAGGGTGAGAACGGGAAGTTGGCACTTCTGTTGACCTACTACACCGATGACAGAAATGTTGTTGCGCCAAAGCGTTTAACCATTGATTTTAAGGGTTTTGAGATAAAAGAGGCGATGTCGCACGTTCTGGATCGCTTCAAGATGCATACCGAAACACCTATCGAAATTGTTGACTCGAAGGCGACTATATTTATGGAGCCTAACTCCTATATACTCATTGAATTACGATAAATTTTCAAAATATGTTAAGCAGACAAGTTGCCGCAAAGTTGGCAAACTACGAAACCCCATTCTATCTATATGATGTAGACCTCTTGCACCAGACTCTCGACAGTCTGATGTCGGTGGCTCGTCGTTACGACTACAAAATCCACTACGCCATTAAGGCGAACTATGACCCTCGCCTCTTGCAGATTATCCGTGAGCACGGCTTGGGCATCGACTGCGCAAGCGGTAATGAGGTTAAGTGCGCTATCGAGGCGGGCTTCGACCCTAAAACGATTGTCTATGCGGGTGTAGGCAAGAAGGATAAGGAGATTCGCTATGCCATTGAGCAGGGCATTTTTACCCTCAACTGCGAGTCTATCGAGGAGTTGTATGTTGTGAACGAGATTGCTGGTGAGATGGGCAAGGTTGTGAATGTAGCCTTGCGTGTAAACCCCGATATCGACCCAAAGACCAACCACTGCATCGATACTGGTCAGGCGGACTCAAAGTTCGGTATCTCCTATGAGGAGATTCTCGAAAAGGTCGAGGAGATTAAGGCTCTGAAAAATATAGATGTTATAGGTATGCACATACATATCGGCTCACAGATTCGTGAGTTGCATGTCTTCGAGAATATGTGCAATAAGGTCAATGCTATCGTTAAAAACCTTACCGACCTCGGCTTCGAGTTGGAGTTTGTAGATGTGGGTGGAGGTCTTGGCGTAAACTACGATATGCCAGAGAATGAGCCAATTCCGAACTTTGCATCGGTATTTGCTATCATCAAGCAGCACTTGCAGGTGGGTAAGCGTGAGGTGCATTTCGAGTTTGGTCGTTCTATCGTTGCCGAGTGTGGCGAACTTATTACCAAGGTGCTTTTCAACAAGACCACTGCAACAGGTCGTCGCCTTGTGATTGTCGATGCAAGTATGACCGAACTTATTCGCCCTGCGCTCTATGGCTCGTACCACAACATCGAGAATATCACCTCGGAGAGTGAGCAACGCACCAAATATACTATTGTAGGTACAGCGTGTGAGTCAACCGATGTGTTTGATGAGAATGTGTCGCTCCCACTTACCAAGCGTGGAGATTTACTCACCCTCAAAACTGCAGGTGCTTACGGAATGTCTATGGCATCACGATATAATCAGCACGACCTTCCCGGTGCGGTCTACTCGGATGAGTTGTAAATAATGGTCTATAATGAAAAATACCGAGCAGATAGCTCGGTATTTTTTTTATTTGCTTTCAAGGTACTCCTTGATGTTCTCGGCAATTCGCTGAATAAGCACCTTACGAGCATCATCCGCAGCCCAGGCAGTGTGTGGTGCGGCGACGAGCGAGTAGTTGTCCGCAAGGTCGTAGAGTGGTGATGAGTGCAACGGCTCACGAGAGAAGACATCCAATCCTGCACCTGCTATTACCTTGTTGTTCAGAGCCTTTGCCAACGCCTCCTCGTCGATGATGCCTCCACGGGCAACATTTATAAAAATCGAGGTTGGTTTCATCATCTGCAACTCCTTTTCGCCAATTAAACCCTTTGTAGCAGGTGTGAGTGGGCAGTGGATTGATACAATATCTGCCCAATCGAGCAACTCATCGAGCGACATCTGCGGATACTCCTCCTTGCGCACTGCGCCCGAAGTCGATGTGTATGCCACTTCGCAACCGAAAGCCGAGGCAAGGCGTGCCACCTCACGACCGATTGCTCCCATACCTATAATGCCCCACTTTGAGCCACGCAACTGTCGCACAGGACGACCAAAGTGGAATATATCTTCGGTTGCAGCGTATGCTCCATTCTTGAAGTAATCGTCGAAGTATTTGGTGTTTTTGAACAACGAGAGGGCAAAGTTTATCGTAGCCTCCGCCACCGATGAGGTGGAGTAGCCCGCTACATTCTTCACTCCAATACCCAACTCTGCCGCCACCTCCAAATCGACATTGTTCATTCCCGTAGCAGCGATGGCAATGAAACGAAGGTTCGGCAATGCACGGAGTGTTTCTCCACGCAGAACGGTCTTGTTGCAGATAACCACCTCCGAATCTTTACAACGCTCCAACACCTGCTCCTTCGAGGTGCGGTCATAACCTACATATTCGCCCAACTCCTTAATCGGCGACAAGTCCATATCGCCCAACGAATACTCATCAAGAAAAACAATCTTCATAGTCAAAAATAATTCTCAATTCTCAATCCTCAATCCTCAATTTGTGTTGTGAGTTCTCTCACAACCACCGATGCACACGCAATTCCAAATGTTGCCGGCATATACGATACTGTGCCAACCTGCGATTTGTGATTTTGCTCCTCGCACAATACCATCGCCCCTTCAACGGGTGGCTCTGCCGAGAATACCGCCTTAAAACCCTTGCGGATACCTATCTTATGTAGCCGCTTGCGCAACATATGCGCCAAAGGGCAGTGGTGAGTCTTTGAAATATCTGCAATCTCCACCTTTGTAGGGTCCAATTTTGCCCCTGCACCCATCGAACTAACGATGGGGTAGCCCCTATCCAAGCAACCCTTTATCAGTGCCAACTTTGGCGAGAGTGTGTCAATCGCATCTATCACATAATCAAATTTGTCGCTATCGAGCAGTAGGTCAGTCTTTTCGTCTTTGATATAGTCGTTCACCACTCGCAATTCGAGCGCAGGGTTGATGTCGAGCAGTCGCTCCGACAATACATCGCACTTCTGCTTGCCAATGGTGGAGTGGAGGGCTATGAGTTGGCGGTTGATGTTGCTCTCGCCCACGCAGTCCGCATCGGCGATAGTCATCTTGCCTACGCCGCTACGCACCAACATCTCGGCAGCGTATGCACCTACGCCTCCAACGCCTACGATAAGCACATTCGCCTCTCTTAAAAGCCTCATCTTCTCCTCGCCAAAGAGGAGTAAACTGCGTTCCAGCCACATAATTCGATAACCTTTTTACAAAAATACGAAAATCAATTCAGAATTAAAAATTTTATTTCAGTCCCAAACAAAAAGGTCGAGCCCTACGCCCGACCTCCAACCTAAATTGATACTCCAACTACTCACCTGAGTTTGCGAGTGGCGATGCCTGTGTGTAGACACGAGCAGCCAACTCCTTGTCGAGTTGATACATTCCGTACTTGTCGCTCTCGACAGCCTCCGATGCGAAGATCATATCTCGTGCATTCTCCTCCTCCTCAATCTGCTCGTCAATAAACCAAACGAGCATATTCGATGATGCAAAATCACGATCCTCGTGAGCGATTGCCGCAAGGTTGTTTATAAGGCTCGTTACAACCTTCTCGTGCTTCAAAGTGTGGCGGAACATCTCCTGCACCGACTCCCACTCTTGCTGCACCTCGGCAATAGGCTTCAACTCCACCTTTGCATCACGAGAGTTGAGATAGTTCATCAATATGTGAGCGTGATCTTGCTCTTCGAGCCACTGCACATAGAACCAATTTGCTACACCCTTGTAACCCTTCGCCTCGGCATCCATCGACATCGATAGGTAGAGATATGCCGACCACAACTCGGCGTTAATCTGCTCATTAATTGCTGCGTGTAATCTTTCGCTTAACATAGTAGTATAGTTTTTAAGGTAATTATATTCTGTTTGTTATTGCAAATATAATACAACTTTTGATATTTGTCAAATTGATATTTCTGATAGCCACATAAGTGTAAACTATAAACAAAAAATCCACCTATACTTAGTATAGATGGATTTTGATATCAAATAGTTATTTTGGTTACTCGGTGTACTCGAAATCAACCGAGCCATCCTTTGGCGCCTTGATAACATTGTTTACAAGCCACTTGCCATTCTCCTCGGTAGAGATGTAGGCAATTACACGGAGGTTGTTGTGGTTCCACTGCTCTTGGTTGCCCTTCTCGCCGTGCTTCTTCAATGGGAAAGCAAACTCCTTCACAGCAGTCTTGCCTGCCTCGATGTAGCCAAGGTCCAAACCGGTGTAGTCCATAGTTGTTTGGCGGCTAACCTTTGCACGACGGATGCTATTGTTGTGGAGATTAAAGTCTACGCCGCTGTTTGGTCTTGCTCCATTGTTGAGTTGTTCTGCACGAATACCATCTTCCAATAACCACGCACCAACACGGAAGTTGCCACTCTCCTTCGCCTTTACTAACAGAGTTGCGATAACATAGCCCTCCTCTTCGTAATACTTAACATTTGCAGCGATACCGCCCTTTACAGTAGTACGAGCCTTGGATTCGTTGAGCAAACTTTTGATAATCTCCGAATTTCTATCCTTGATAGTTACTGCCATATCCACATTCAATGATGGGTAACTGCTTGCACCGAGTGCAGTAGGAAGAGTCAAAGCGTCGAGAATTCGAGCAGGGTCGCCATCTCCGAAGTTGTGAGCCGCTGTAAGAACATAGGTGTCGTTGTACTTTGAGTCCTTTGCAACAAGATCCAATGCGTTCATCATATATGGGCAGTAGCCACACGAAGTACCTGTGAACTGAACAAGCAACGAACGACGAACAAAGTTTGTCTTCTCTGGGTTGTTATCCACTGGTGCTGCTGGTGCTGGTGGTGGTGTTGCAACAACCTCGATAGAGGTGCTTGACTCGTGCGAGCCATAAATTGCCGAATACTTGTATTTGCCAATTTGGGTTGATGTGAAACGCATCTCTCCATCTACGATTTCCCACTCTACGACATTTTCACTCTCGTCGAAAATTACGAACTCCGAGTAGTCGAGTGGCTCGTCATTGTAAGTTGCAGAGATAACAGCATAATCCACACCATTATCATAGATGTAGGTGTCATCAAACGAGAGTTTGAACTTTGGCTTGTTCGCATCACCGCCAGTTGTCTCACCGCAACCGACAAGCAGAAGTGCTCCGGCAAGGATGGTTGCTAATGTCTTTAATGTTTTCATTGTTTTTTAGTTTTTATAGTGTTTATTCAATTTTCTCTATTAGAACGAAGATGTAAGCATCAGATTGATACCCGAATAGGCTGGCGAGTAGCGACAAACACCACCCGAACAGATGTAGCCTGCACGATTTCGACCATAACTCAACTGCACACGGGTGCGGTTGTGTGTGTAACTGAAACCTCCATTGTAGTAGTGAGTCTTGCTCTGACCGATATTGTACATATCCTGCACATAGAAACTCCAATGTGGTGCGAGGCTGAACTCTACGAGTCCTGCAACCCAATCACCCTCGCTGTGCATACCATCCCACTCGCTCTCGTCATCGCCCGAAAGGAGATACTGTAACTCAACTCGCAACGACATCTTGCGGTTGAACTTATGAGTTACATCACCAACGAAGATGTGCGCCTGGTGGTCCATATTGTCCTGGAATGAGTAGAGCAATAATGACTTCCACTTCTTGTTCCACTGGCGCTCAACATCCACATTTATATCTCGCCAAAAGAGTTGACGCTTATCGCCCAAGTGATACATCTTGTCGAGCGAATAGAATGTCGAGAAGTTTGCGTGGAAGTTCCAGTAGCGATAGCGATTTGACTTGCTACGATACGAGTAACTGAGGTCAACCTGTCCACCCATCTCACCAAAGATATTTACCTGGTATGGGTTTAAGTTTGCCAACATATAGGTGTATTGACGAGTCAAAGCAGGAAGATAGTTGATAGTATTGCCTCCGCATTCGTTTATTGGTCCATCTGGCGCATAGTTGTCGATCATTGTACCCATATTCCTCAATGTGCGGAATGTACCCATCACACTGAAAGTCTTGTAGTTGTAACCCACCTCTGCGAGTGAAGCCCAACCAGCCTGATAAGGGTCTTCTTGGTCTACGAAATCTTTACCTTTGCCAACATACTCTCCTCGTACCGACAATCCGTTCCAACCGAAGTTTACACGACCTGAGTACATATTGAGATTTGGCTTAATGCCATAGTACTGCAATCGGGTAAGTTCGTTCGGTGTACCAGCGGTTGAAGAGTGAATATCTTTCCAGTAACTGTCGGCCTGCTCCAAACTCTGATAGCGGTTTACATACGAGCCTTCAATATCGAAGGTTATAGCCGAAGCCTTCATAATCTCTGCCAACGAGATTGACAAGTCAGCACCACGCACCCAACTCTTTGAGTACTCGGTGTAGAGGCGAGGGCGACCATACATCGCCTTCAAATTTACATAGCCACCAAAGTTGTACGAAGCACGCACACCCTCCAAAGAGTTGTTTATGCCGAGTTGACGATCCTCGAATGAACGGAAAATCAAGCCATTTCCGTACTGGTCGAAGATGTCGCCCACCAATATGTCGAAATTCTCGTCACGCCACTGCACATACTTCGATGCAAGGTAGAACTTGTATCCATCAGCAATAGCATCGTAGCCAACCAAGGCGGGCAGAAAGGCGTTCATCTGCACACCAGCCGAGAATCGACCATTGGTATAATCTACCTTGATGTAGTTGTTCGAGCCAAAACGGTCATCTGGGCGAGCGTTCTCCTCGTTATAGATTTTCTTGTCGGGAGTGTAGTATATAGACGAAGATTCGAGACTACCCGATACTTGACCATTGCCAAGCACCTTCTGCGCCGAAACCGATGTTGTGAGAGTCAATGCTCCCACGAGTAAGAGGGTTAATCGCTTCATCTGTTACTTCTTTTTTTGTCCCTTTTTCAACTCCAAAACTTTGTCGAACAACAACTGTTCGCTACCCGGAGTGTAGCCAGAGTGCGAGAACACGATGTTGCCCTCGGCATCAACTACAAATGACTGCGGAGTGAGTGAAACATTCATTGCACGCTTCAAATCTTGATTTTCGTCATATACGCAGGTGAACTCCCAACCTCGTGACGAAGCAAGCGACTTGGCAATAGCCTTCTGACGAGCATCATCTACCGAAACTGCAAGTACATCTACTGCTGCCTCCTCACGCCACTCTGCCAATGCGTCGTTGATAGCATTCAACTCCTGAATACAAGGCTTGCACGAGATTGACCAGTAGGAGATAATCATAGGCTTGCCACTCAAAAGCGAGCGTACCGATACGATTTTACCCTGTGCATTCTCCACTTTTACATCGGGAAGTTGCTGTGCCGAAGCGAACGAAACCGCCAATACGAGGCACAAAATGCTCAAAATTCTTTTCATAACTATCTTGTTATCAGGGGAGTTTTTGCAAATCTCCCTATTTTTCGATTAAAACCGCATCAAGGAGCCTTCCTTGCGGTAGGCTCCTTGGGTTGCGGTAGTATAATAACTACTTGCTTGCAGGCAAGTTGAACTTCTTAGTGTAGTTCTCCATATTGCGACGAATCTCCTCTCGCGAAAGTTGCTTGATAGACAAAGTCTTTGCCTCAACCTTCTTCTCAGCAGGAACAAGTGCTGTGTGAGGGAGTGGTCTTCTCGGAGTCTTGTACTCTACGCCATTAGCAACCTTAACACCTCTTCTCGAAAGTGAGTATGTGGTAGCACCCTCCTCTGGTGTAGTAGGAGCCTCTGGTGTAGTAGGCTCGGTCCAACCACGAGTCAATACAACATTCGAGATTACATAAGTGTTGTAGAATGCAGGCGAGCCGTAGTAGTCGTACATTACATTAGGATAGAAATCCACAGCCTTGTCGAAGATTGGATCACCATTGTCATCGTAGAGAGGATTTCCATTCTCATCACCCTTGTAGTAGTTGATGGTGTAGCCACCTACAACGATTGTGTTGTTGTCATCGGTAACCAAAACTGGCAAACTGCGAGTCTCAACGCTCTCCTTGTTATCTCTGTCGTAGAGCATTACCAACTGCTCCTCGTAGTTAGCACCTGCGAGGTAGTGTCCGCTACCAGTGTACCAAGCGGTCAATGGCTGGATGCGGTTGTAGTTAACCGGTACGAAGATTTCGCCCTTCTCGTTAGTCTGCAAGAACCACTTTGGACCGAAGTCGTGGTAGAGGTACTTAACAATAGACGCTTTGTAATCCTCCATAATGAAGAGATCCCAAGGTCTTGACATACTCATATAGCGAGTGTCGTCGATTGCCCAACCCTGGCAGAGTACACGGTTCTGACCAAGCACAGCCTTGTTGTATGCCTCCTCCTGCTTCTTGAAGTCCTCAAAGTATTTATCGGTAGCCGTCTTGGTAACGCCATTCTTCTCGAAAATTGCATAGTGCTCCTCGGTCAAGGCGTTAGGGCTTGTCAAATCGCCGATTGTAACCTTCCAAGTTCTCTCGGCCTCGGTTGTGGTGCCGTCTGTGCTGTTGAATGTTCTTGTGAGAGCACTTGCAGTCCAATCGCCCTTCAATGAGTTGAGAAGAGTCATATCAAGTGGTGCGGCGTCCTGCAATACGGTAGAACGAGTTGTTCCGTACGAACCATCGCTATCAGGATTACTTACACGGCCCTCGTTATTCCAACCGATTACAGCAACTGTAAACTCGCTATCCTCGTAAACATCAAACTCAATTACGCAACCCTCTGCCGAGTTAGCCTTTTCGAGATCCTCTACCGAGAGGTCGTAGTAACCTGAATTAGCGTTCATCATCGCCATATCGGTGTAGGTGTAGTTGTTTGTTGTCATATACGACTCGAAGTCACGAGCGTAGTTAGCAACAAAGGTAATCTTTCTAACAGGGTTGGTTGTGTAGTCGAGGTTCTTTACGACATAAGCAACCTTGTATGGAGAGAGTTCCTCCTCTGCGGTGATTGGAGTCAATGACAATCGTGGTGCTGGCAATGTGTAGTTAGGCAACGAGAATGTTACGTGCTGGAACTTCTGTGCTGTGTAGTCAGGGAATACATTGTCATCGTCGTCAGCCTCACCGTCCATTGCATTTACAACAATGTGATACTTGCTGTTCGCCTTGATTGTTGTGAAATACTTCTCGAGTTGAATCTCCTGTGGACCCTCAGATGCCAAGTAGCCACGAATACCAAACTGCGAACCCATCTCCGAAGTGGTAAACCACTGCCAGAGACTCTCATCGCCCTTGAAGTAGTTCTTTACGATGTCGTTGTAACCCTCGCCATAATCGCTCTTATCCTCGTAGATAGCGAAGAAGTAGCAGAAAGTCTTACCTGTTGGAGTCAATTTAAGAGTTGCTCCATCTGGACGCTTGTTCGATACCTCAACCTTTACGCTACCATCCTCGAATACCTTAGGGCCAGGCAAACGCAACTCAACTTTGCGGTACCAAGCACCCTCGTGCCAGAACTGGTCTGGATCGACATTCGATGTAGTGCCACCAACGCCCATATCTGGGAGTTGGTCATCTCTACCGATTGCTTTGAGGTATGCGTTCATATCGTATGGGAACCAGTACCAACCTGTACCCCAACCGAAGTCTGTTGTAGGGTGCTTCTTGTCGCAACCTGCGATGGTGTGGTCAGGATTCTTCTCCTCATTATCACCCCAACGACAATCAGCATAATCAACCTCTGCCAACATAAGAAGAAGTGGCTCACCTGGGGTAAAGTTGTAGTAGTACTGAATAACGCTTGCCTCGCCTGTTGCAATCTCTGGTGCATCAGGTGCAACCTCCACGCAAGTAGACTTTCCAGTGTTCTTATCGGTGCCGATTACATAGTAACCAATCTCGCCCTTCTCGTTACGACGGTAAACATTGTGGTGGTTGATTATAAGTGTAGTATCGTTCTTGAACATTGCCGCAGGGTATACTACATCACAGAGGTGCAACATCTCTGCGATAGGCTTGCTACCCTGGAAGAGGTATGTAGGGAGGTTTGTTACGCCCCACTTAACACGGCGGCCAGCCTTCTTTACGCTTGGTGGAACGGTAACATGCACATCCATACCCTCGAAACTCTCACGAAGTACTGCAACATCGTTGTCGGCATACTTGTCGGGAGTCTGGAACTCGACGGTCAAAATCTCGCCATTGTTGTAGTACTCGGTATCCGAGATTGTTGCAGCAATAAATGCGATAAACTTCTTGTTACGGTCGAGGCCCTCATTTCCAGAGAGGTGCAACTTCTTCAACCCCTTGCTTCCGCAATCGAACTGCTTACCGTTGCGGAAAATAAGTTGAAATCTTGGAGCCTTAGTGATAGGATCACCCAAAATTGGGTTGTGGTCGTTGTCCTCGCCTGTAACGAAGAACTTACCCTCCTCGGTCTCAACATACTCCTTCAACAATACTGCAACCTTGTGCAACGCCAACGCTCTAACCGGAATATCTACCGATACAGCGTGATTAACCTGTGCAGGGCCAGTAATCTCCAATACAGGAGGACCCGTGTAAACATCCGGAGTACACGAGTGTGTTGTTCCAGCGATCAATGCGATAAGACCGCTAATGAACATCATCTTGAAAAATTGTTTCATCATTGTTTATTTTTTAGTTGTGAAATAAAAATCAATCTATCGGGGTGCAAGTTAATAAATTTTTTTAGGATTTCATAAAATATGCTGAATTTTTTACCGTTTTCCCCTTATTATAGGTATTCGTGCGAGAAAAAGATTGAATAAGTGAATATATATGCAGTGAGAATAATGCAAAAAAAGTCCCGTTAATCGTTCTGACTAACGGGACTTTTTGGAGCGAAAAATCGCTATTTTTTGTACTCTTCGACGCCCTTGCGTAGGAAGTTTACGAAGCCTTCAATCGACAAATCGTAGCCTCGTGGCTCGCCCAAAACCTCGCCATTTTTGCCCTGCAAAACATAGTAAGGTTGAGCATTTACGCCGAAGCGAGTGAGCGCATAATTGGCATTTACTTTGCCCAATGATTTAAGGGTTTTACCGCTCTCGGTAGTAACCCAATCGCTCTCTGGCAACACCATTTTATCGTCTGTGTAGAGTGCTACAATAACATACTCATCACGCAAGATTTGTTGCACGGTAGGGTCAGCCCAGACTCTCGCCTCCATTTCACGACAATTTACGCAGCCGTGACCTGTAAAGTCGATGAAAAGCGGTTTGTTAACCTTTGCTGCGTACGCCTCTGCCTCCTTCATATCGAAGAAACCCTTCAATCCGTGTGGAAGGTGGAGAAAATCGCTATATTTTGCATTTTCGAGGCTCGCCTCGCTGGTTGCTGCTGGTGCAGTAGCAGGAGCATATTTACCCATAACAAAGTCCTGCGAAGAGAGCGGTGGAAGGTAACCCGACAACGCCTTCAAAGGTGCGCCCCACATACCCGGAATCATATACACAACGAATGAGAATACTCCGATAGCCATTGCTAAACGCCCAACACTCAGGTGCTTAACCTCGCTGTCGTGGGCGAACTTGATTTTGCCCAACAGATACAAACCAAGCAACGAGAATACCACAATCCAGATTGCGAGATAGACCTCACGGTCGAGCAGATTCCAGTGGTAAACCTGGTCGGCAACCGAGAGAAATTTCAGACCGAGCGCAACCTCGACAAAGCCGAGAACAACCTTTACCGAGTTGAGCCAACCGCCACTCTTTGGCAACTTCTTCAACATCGAAGGGAAGAATGCAAAGATGGTGAAAGGCAGTGCAAATGCGGTGGAGAACGCCAACATTGTAACGATTGGCGACCACACCTCACCCGATGTCGATTTGATAAGTACCGAGCCTACGATTGGGCCTGTGCAAGAGAATGAAACGAGTACCAAAGTCAACGCCATAAAGAAGATTCCGCCAATGCCACCCTTCTCGGATTGAGCGTCGCTCTTGTTTACAAGTGCGCTTGGAAGGGTAATCTCGAAAGCACCGAAGAACGATGCGGCAAAGACCATAAATACCACAAAGAAGATGATGTTTGGTACCCAATGTGTAGCCAGCCAGTTGAAGATGTCGGCAGTTACTGCATCACCTCCTAACACGCGCGTAATAATAATAAGTATAGCGATAGGAAGAGTGTAGAGTGCCACGATAAACAGACCGTATAACGAAGCGTTGATGCGACCACGAGTTGCCGAGCCACTATTCTTCATAAAGAACGATACGGTCATCGGCACCATAGGGAATACACAAGGGGTGAGCAACGCTGCAAAGCCCCACAGGATAGCCTCGATAATGAGCGACCACAACGAGCCCTCGCCTGCGGCATCTTTAACAGCCTTAACCTCCGCCTGCTTGCCGAGTGTGATTGTGAACTCGTTCTCGGTTGGTGGGGTGCAGTTACTGTCGTTGCAAGCCATATACTCGGCTACAACCTTCACTTCGCCACCCTTGCCTTTAACCTTTACATCCTGCTCGAAGAGGACCTCCTTCTCGTAGTAGCCAATCTCGATGCCGAAGATGTCGTCCATATGGCGTACAGCCTTTGAAACTGCACGCAAATCACCGTCGAGTGTTACCCCCTTGCTCGGCTCGAACTTGAACGAGGTGGCGGTGATAAACTCATAAGGGCCGAGGTCATAGATGTGCCAACCATCGCTAACCTGCGCCTTGATTTGCAATGTGTAGTCTCCATTGCCATTGTCGACAACCGAGTGGCTCCACTTTACACACTCCTCTTGCGCCAATACGGTCATCGGCACGAGGCAAAGCAGTGTTAAAAATAAGTTTCGTAAAGTTTTCATAATTATTTAAGTTTTATATCATCCAAATCTACTTGCTAAACTCCAACGCCTGCCATATATCGTTGCTGCGATGGTTGACGAGTTGATAGCCAAATGACTTCGCCTTTTCGGTCAAGACTTCGACATCCTCCTTTAAGAAGCCACTGACGATTAGTTTTCCGCCGAGTGGCATTGTCGCAACATAGGCCTCCATATCGGCAAGCAGGATATTTCGGTTTATATTTGCCAGTACAATATCAAACTCTTTGCCCTCTATTGCCGAAGCGTCGCCACATATAGACTCTACCTTTTCGGCTACGCCATTGAGTTCGATATTCTCACGAACACTCTCCTCGGCCATATCGTCAATTTCGACTGCCAGCACACTCTCTGCGCCCAACTTTGCCGCTACGATAGCCAAAACGCCCGTTCCGCTACCCATATCGAGTATTCGCTTACCCTCAATTTCGCTGTCGAGCAGAGCCTCAATCATCAACTGCGTGGTGCAGTGATGTCCTGTGCCGAACGACATCTTTGGTTGTATGATAACCTCCAATCCTCGATAGTTGGGGTGCTCCTTGTGGAAAGGCGCACGGATAAGCACCTCACCTCGCACCTCCACCTCCTCGAAGTCGCTCTCCCAAGTGGCATTCCAATTCTGCGGTTCGAACTCCTCGAAGAAATAGTCCACGAACCCCTCCTCTTCGAGCATACTCTCCACCTCCGCACGGCAACTCTCCAACTCGTTTGTTGGAATGTAGGCACCCTGCATACCATTCTCATAGTCGAAACTATCGAATGGGAACTCCGAGAGGTAGGCAGCAAGAATCTCTCCCTGCTCCTCGGTTGCATAAATGGATAGTTTCGTATAGTTTGCCATAAAATTTTTATAGTGTTGTTAGAGGCGTTAGGGTAATAAAAACTTCTAACTCCTAATTCCTAACTCCTAACTAATCTCTCGTTTTCCGTTATTCCACATACAGCACCAATCCCTTCAAATACTCGCCCTCTGGGTGGTAGATGTTGATAGGGTGGTCGGTTGGTTGTGTTAGTTGATGCAGAATACGCACCTTGCGCCCTGCGATAGCCGCTGCGGTAAATACCGTTGTACGGAACAACTCCTTCGATACCGCCTGCGAGCAGGAGAATGTGAAGAGAATACCGCCCGACTTAATCTGCGACAATGCTCGTGCGTTTAGACGCTTATAGCCCTGCATTGCATTTCCGAGTACCTTGTGGTGCTTGGCAAATGCAGGAGGGTCGAGAATAATCATATCGTACTTGTCGCCAATATCCTTCAAGTACTCCACAGCATCGCACGCCAACGAGGTGTGTGGTGCATCTTCACCAAAGTTTAACTTTATATTCTCATCAACAAGGCGCACTGCACGCTCCGATGCGTCAATCGAGCAAACCTCCTTTGCTCCACCGGCCAAGGCGTAAACCGAGAAACCTCCCGTGTAGCAGAAGGTGTTCAGCACGGTGCGTCCTTTGGCATATTGCTGAACGAGGTGGCGGTTGAAACGCTGGTCAATAAAGAAACCTGTCTTCTGTCCCTCCTCCCAGTTTACGAGGAACTTATGACCATTCTCCACCACTACATTATCCTTCTCTGCCGATCCGTAGAGATAACCATCAACAGCGTTGAGATTTGCCTTGAAAGGTACGGTTTGTGCGCTCTTGTCGTATATAGCGCTGATTTTATCACCATATACCTCACGAATAGCCGTAGCAATTTCGTTGCGTGAGTGATACATTCCAACCGAGTGGCACTGCACTACGGCTGTTGTGCCATATATATCGACAACCAAACCCGGTAACAAATCTCCCTCGCCGTGAATAAGGCGATAGCAGTTAGTTTGCGGATTATCGGTCAAATCGAGTGTGCGACGCACATCGAAAGCACTTGCGATACGCTGCTGCCACCACGCAGCATTGATCTCCTCCTTCTCGAAGGTGAGGATGCGTACTGCAATAGAGCCAATCTGGTAGTGTCCACGGGCAATATAGTCGCCACGCTGGGTAAATATCTCTACCAACGCACCCTCCGGGATATTCTCTCCCTCACACTCAATACGCTCAATAGCACCCGAAAACACCCAAGGGTGTCGGCGCAGCAAAGACTCCTCCTTGCCTCTGCGAAGATATATTTTAGGATAGTTCATATTCTCTATTCGTAAGGCTCAACATAGAGTGTAAATACCAATGGTGTGTATGGCAAAATCTCGGTGCTGATTGTGATTTTGGTAACTGCCTCACCCATATTATCACCTGCACCGTAGTCGTAGCCATAACCATAGTAGTTATAGTCGTAGTAGTTGTAGTACGGGTTATAGTAGTTGTAATACGAGTTGTAGTAGTTGTAGTAGTTCATCGCATTGTAGTAACTTGCCGAGTTCGAAGTAGACGAAGTCTCGGTTGTAGTTGTGCCCGACAATCCCGCAGCACCATAAGCATAACCCGAAGTTGTGATAATCTGACCGTAGGCTCCGTGGTGCATCTTTGGAATGCAGTAGTACCACGCACCAATAGCCTTGCGCTCCTTCTCATTCTTGCCCTTATCATCAGATGGGCTATAACTAAACACCTCGCAAGTAGGGTTCTGCTCGCCAAAGATAAGGGTGCGAATCTCTGCAATGTTTGTGTCTACCACAAATCCATCGAGGAAACGCAATACATACCAGATTTTGGCGTTGCCATCATCTGCCACCAATGTCGGAGCGTCGTCTGTGAGTTTATCCGAACTTAAACCTTTGCCAAAACGCTTCAAGAGGATGTCGTTTATCTGCTGGTTCAACTCCGCCATCTTGCCGTCCATATACTTCTTGTTGTCGGTGTAAGGGTTGTTCTGGTTTATATCCAACTCTGGTCTTATGTAGCGGTAGTCGTCGACATCATCGCTCTCTGGGTTGAATGCAAGCGAGTAGTACAAGCCTTTGAGGTTAAGGTCGTCCTTCTCGTCTACCTTCTCGTCTTCGTGCTTCTTCGCCTGAGTCCAGTGGCTGCGACCTCGGATATATCGTGATACCATCTCCAATTCGTGCTCCGATGGGTTTTTGATTGCTCGCAACACCTCAACATCGAGTATTAGTGGGCGTGATGCGTCGAGGGAGTACTGTCCCTCGTAGCCACCCTCGGTGGAAGAGCCGCTACCGCCGTATGCGATAGATGAAGGGAGGTAGAGTCGCACCTTCGAGCCTTTGCGCAATTTGTAGGTGGTGTTACCAAGTTTCAGTTCGTTGCGCATAGCGAGGTATGTTCCCTCCAAGAGTCCCATATTGGTGTTGCCACAGTAGTTGAGGTATGGCACATAGTGGGTGAGTTGCGAGAATGTTCCACACATATCTGCTAACACACCGCTACGAGTCATACATACTGCTCCATTAATATCACGACCGGTGATGTTGGTGAATACCCAGCAGGTATCCTGCTCCATAAGTGGCTCCGAGCCGAAGTCGTTGCCATTAGCAGGCTCTCCGAGGTTGGTATCGCCATCGAGCAACTCAACATAGTAACCTCCATTCTCCTGATAGTTTGCCAGGAGTCCGGGCTTGTTGAGTTTTATCCACGCTTCGAGCGAAATTCTCTCACGCTCGCTATTTGGTACATACTCCTCTGTTATACACGAAACGGTGGCAAACGCCATAGCGATAGCCACAAATGCAAATTTTATATTTTGTACAAATCTCATATCCTTACTTTGTAACTTTTTCAATTTTTATGTACCACGCCACCATCGACATCTTTGGCACAACACCAATCAAGTGCTTGCCGTATGCGAGGTTTGAGGTCATATAAACCTGTATATAATCCCCTTCGTGGCAACCTACTAATGCACGCTCCACACCCTCGATAATGTCAGTTGTGCCGAGTGTTATATGTAGGGGCTCGGTGCTCCAATCCAGGGTGTTATCACTTGTTTTTCCAAGTTCATTTATAATCTCCGGCTCATTAGACCAATAGATTGCACTTGTTGAAGGCTCGTTGCCGGTAAATATGTATGCCGTAAAGCGAATCTGTAACTTGTCGCCCCACTCTACAATCGGCTTATCCTCTCGCCCTTCATCGTAGTAGTTTACGATGTGGCGGTAGGCAAAGCGACCGAAGACGGTGTAGAATGCAGGCTCTTCCTCGATGACACTATCCTTCTCCTCCTCGGCAATCAAGTGGCGACTTGATGTGAGGTATTTCTCAATCTTATCACGCTCGGTCAGCAGAGTATCTTCGTTGCTACAACTCGCTAAAAGCGGAAGCAAAAAGAGTATGGTTAAAAACTTTTTCATAGCCAATAAACGGACAAAGATACAAATTATTACTCAAAAACTATGTTTTTGTCCTCAAAAAGTTGTGTTATAACTGTTTCAGCGCACTTCTGATAGCATCCTCGACACCGAGTGAAGCATCTGCCTTGAATATCTTTTGCAACACCTTCTCGGATGCAGCCTTTGCAAATCCGAGCATTACCAACGCAGCCAAAGCCTCCTCGAAAGCCTCCGAGCGCTGTGATGCAGCGAGGGCATTTTCGGCAGCGGCGTGCGATGGAAGGTCGAGCATCTTGCCACTCAAATCGACGATGATTTTTTGTGCAGTCTTCAATCCCAAACCCTTCACATTTTTGAGCAGTACGGCATTTCCCGTAGCGATGATGTTGCGCAATTCAGATGGAGAGTAGGTCGACTGTATCATTCGCGCAGTGTTGCCACCTACGCCCGAAACGCTTATGAGCAGGCGGAAGAGATCTCGCTCCTCCTTTGAAGCGAAACCGTAGAGCATCTCCGCATCCTCACGCACGATGTGGTGCAGGAATAGTTTTACCTGCTCGGCCTTCTCTATGGTCGAAAAGGTGTTGAGCGAGATGTTGATAAAGTAGCCTATGCCAGCCGCATCTACTACCGCATAAGCGGGTGTTACCTCTGCAAGTGTTCCGTTGATATACTCGTACATACTCCTATGTGTGTCTATATTTCGCGCAAAAATAGGAAAAAGTGAGGAATTTTCGAAATTTTGCAAAGCAATGTTGTTAAATTTGTCTAAAAATTGTAATTTTGTCGAGCAAAACGATTGATATGGGAAGCACTTTGACCGTAATACTCATCGCCGTAGGCGCAGTTGCATTTTTTGTTTTGGCGATGTCTTTGACTCTGATTTTTAAGGGACACCACATAGACTCTGAAATCTCCACCAATAAAGATATGCAACGCCTTGGTATTAAGTGCGCTGTGCAGGAGACTCGTGAGGATATGGCGGCCGAGAATTGTGATGATAACCCTTGCAGTGGCAACTGTGCAGGGTGCGATATTGAACACTCCGTGCGAGAAAAAGAGTAGTGCAAAACGACTGTTTTTAAGAATAATAGTCCAATTTTAAGGTGTCGTATTTTGTTTACGGCACTTTTTTATTAACTTTGTGCGATTTTTTATTCAATTTGGGGTATTATGACAACTTTGCAATCTATCGTGCTTGGAGTTGTGCAGGGACTGACCGAGTTTTTGCCTGTTTCGAGTAGTGGACATCTCCAACTCGCAAAAGAGTTGATGGGGGTAGAACTCCCAGAGAATCTCACCTTCGATGTTGCGCTCCACGCCGCAACAGTACTCAGTACGATTGTGGTTTTGTGGCGTGAGATTTGGCGATTACTCAAAGGCGCATTTCGCTTTTCGGGCTCTATAAACGAGGAGCAATCCTATCTGTTGAAGATTGTTATCTCGATGATTCCAATCGCCATTGTAGGCTTCTGTTTCAAGGATTTTATTGACGAAATGTCCAATAATATGTGGGTGGTAGGTGCGATGCTGTTGTGTACTTCGGCGCTCCTCGCATTTGCTTACTTCGCAAAGCCTCGTCAAAAGGCGGACATCTCCTATCGTGATGCCGCTATTATAGGTGTGGCTCAGGCATTTGCCTCTATGCCCGGACTCTCTCGCTCTGGCTCAACTATCGCTGCCGGATTGCTACTTGGCAACAAGAAGGAGAGCGTGGCTCAATTCTCGTTTTTGATGGTTTTACCTCCAATTCTCGGTAATGCGCTGCTCGATATTGTGAAGGGCGATTTTGGAGGTGGAGTAGAGTTGTTGCCACTGATGGCAGGCTTTGTTGCGGCATTTGTTACAGGCTGCTTGGCTTGCAAGTTTATGATTGAGATAGTCAAGCGAGGAAAACTTATTTGGTTTGCACTCTACTGTGCTGTGGCAGGTGCGGTTGCGATGATGACAAATTTTATCTAATATGATTGATTTTAAGAACTTTAACCCAAAGGAGGAGGGCTATGTTGCGGTTATCGATAAACCGCTTGAATGGACCTCTTCGGATGTGGTGCGCAAGATAAAGTTCCGTCTGAATAAGATGGGACACCGTAAGATAAAAATTGGTCACGCAGGTACGCTCGACCCATTGGCTACGGGTATCTTGCTGGTCTGCATTGGCAAGGCTACCAAACAGGTGGATGCTTTGCAGGCGGAGCGCAAGGAGTATGTGGCAGAGTTGATGCTTGGTGCTACAACTCCGAGTTACGATATGGAGCATCCCGTGGATAAGACCTATCCGACGGAGCATATAACTCGTGAAAAGGTCGAGGCGGCACTGCTCTCGCTTACGGGTGAGCGTTTGCAGGCTCCGCCAATCTTCTCGGCAAAGAAGGTAGAGGGATTGCGTGCTTACGAGTTGGCTCGTGCGGGCGAGGAGGTGGAGTTGCGTAAAGCGCTTATAAACATCTACTCGATAACGCTCGAAGAGTACGCTTTGCCGAAGGTGCGTATTCGTGTGGAGTGCTCGAAGGGTACATATATCCGTTCGTTGGCTCACGAGATTGGTAAGGCGCTTGATAGCGGAGCCTATCTAACCTCGTTGCGTCGTACCCGAAATGGTAATTTTACAGAGGAAAATGCGGTGTCATTGGAGGATTTTTTGAAAAATTTGCCTTTGGACGAAACAAAATAACCGATTTTTCGTAGTACTTATGATTGCTTTGCATTTGTTTTCGCAGAGCAGAATGTGAAAAGGAGTTATAACACTTTTACAAATTATATGAAACTTTCAAACTATGGTTTCGATTTTAATCCGGATTTGATTGCCAAATATCCGGAGCGAAATCGTGATGAGGCTCGCCTCTTGGTGCTCCATCGTGATACTGGCGAGATTGAGCACAAACTTTTCAAGGACATTATCAACTACTTCGACGAGGGAGATGCTTTCGTGCTTAACGATACGAAGGTTTTCCCTGCTCGCCTTTATGGTAATAAGGAGAAGACCGGTGCCGAAATTGAGGTCTTCTTGTTGCGTGAGTTGAACGAAGAGTTGAAGTTATGGGATGTGCTGGTAGATCCTGCCCGTAAAATCCGTATTGGCAACAAGTTGTACTTCGGCGAGGATAATATCCTTGGTGCCGAGGTTATCGATAATACTACATCTCGTGGTCGTACTTTGCGCTTCCTCTACGATGGTCCACACGAGGAGTTTAAGGAGTTGCTCTACCGCTTGGGCGAGACTCCGCTTCCGCAGTGGGTGCGTGAGAAGGTTGAGCCAGAGGATGCCGAGAACTATCAGACAATTTTTGCTGCTAACGAGGGTGCTGTGGTTGCTCCAACTGCGGGTATGCACTTCTCGAAGCACTTGTTGAAACGAATGGAGATTTTCGGTATCGAGAGAATCTTTGTAACCTTGCACGCAGGCTTGGGTAACTTCCGTACTGTGGATGTTGAGGATTTGTCGAAGCATAAGGTCGATTCGGAGCAGTTTGCTGTTACGAAGGAGGCGGCTGAGGCTATCAACAAAACAAAGCGTGATAACCACAAAATTGTGGCTATTGGTACTACTGTAATGCGTACGCTCGAAACAGTGGCTTCGACTCACGGAATGGTTACTTCGCAGGAGGGCTGGACAAACAAGTTTATCTTTGCTCCATATGAATTTACCGTGGCAGACGCTATGGTGTCGAACCTCCATATGCCAGGCTCAACACAGTTGATGATGGTGGCGGCATTTGGTGGCTATAACACTGTTATGGATGCCTACAAAGTGGCTGTTGAGGAGGGTTATCGCTTCGGCACATACGGCGATGCGATGTTGATTTTATAAGATAAGTTATAACCTTTGTAAAAAAAAGAAAAACAATGGCTCATAACAAGATATTATACATCTGTCAGCAGATTATGCCTTATCTCCCGGAGAACGAGGAGTCGCAACTTTGCCGTCAACTCTCGCAGGCGATGCAGGAGCATAATAACGAAATTCGTACATTTATGCCTCGCTATGGTTGCATAAATGAGCGACGCAATCAGTTGCACGAGGTTATCCGCTTGTCGGGTATGAACCTTATCATCAACGATGATGACCATCAGTTGATTATTAAGGTGTCGTCAATCCCTTCGGCTCGTATCCAGATATACTTTATCGACAATGACGACTTCTTCTCTCGTAAGGCGGTACTCACCTCCGAGGAGGGAAAGGAGTTCGAGGATAACGACGAGAGAATGGTATTCTTTGCTCGTGGTGTACTCGAAACTGTAAAGAAGTTGCAGTGGCGTCCAAGCGTAGTGCATTGTCACGGATGGTTCTCGGCGATTGCACCTTTGTACTTGCGCAATATGTTCAAGGATGACCCGGTGCTCTGTGACTCGAAAATCGTAGTGTCGCTCTACGAGGATAGTTTCACTACTCCGCTCGATGCGAACTTGGTTGAGAAGTTGTGCAATGAGGGTGTTCCTGCCGAGGAACTCCAAAATTTGGGCGAACTCTCATACGAAAATTTGATGCGCTTCGTTATTGATAATGCTGATGGCGTGGTTGCTGGCTCGGCAAATGCTAACCAGACTTTGCTCGCCTATGCTCGTGAGCAGGGTAAGAAGGTGCTCGACTACCAGTCGCCAGAGGCAGAGGATTTTTATGATAACTACGACCGCTTCTATGAGGAACTCTTCTAAAAGATTGTTCAAGACCATATATGTGTTGCTCTTTGTTGTAGCAACCCTCTTCGCTGGGGGTTGTACTATGACTGCGGACGGCACTCTCGGCTCGAATATGATGCCTGAGGAGCAGGTTATGGTTATGCGCCATCTTAAATTCAAGGGTAACAACATTGTTCGTATCGGTAGCAATGGCTCGAATGAGGAGGTGCCAAGCGGTAAGAACTTCATCGAAACACGCCTCTATCGTACCGACTCGTTGCTCGCTTCGAATACGGGTAAGGGCTATCTTGGTGTGCGTCGCAGCGATACTCTCGGTCTGCGTACAGCAAGTTTTGCCTCTACCATACTCTATATGAATGCGATTGACGAGAAGACAGGTTTCGGATATAGACCAATCTTCGACACTATGTATATGGTGCTTACCATAAAGGATTATGGTGGAGATACACTTGTCCCTATTCGATATAAGGTCTACGAGTTGGAAAAATCGCTGGTTGGCAATGTGTTGAAGTATGACGACAAGCGCAAGCAGGACTCTGTCGCATACATAAACTGCGATTTGAGCGGAGTTTACGATGAGTCTAAACCGATTTTCGAGTTCACATTCCCGGATAGCGAACTCGGTCAAGGTCCTTCTACGCTGATGATACCAATGGAGCGAACTGCCTATTCGTGGGATTTTGCTCGCCGATTGATGCTCATACCTGACAATTACGCCGACGCAGGTAGCGATTGGGACGGTTATGGTCGTAGTGGTATCGAGGTCTACAAGGACGACAAAAAGTGGATGGAGAAGTTCTTGGGCTTGTATATAAAACCCGATTTGGATAATACACCTGTCGATAGACGAGGTGCAATGTATGCGCTCGACCTCTCGGCTTCGGGTATTATGTTGCAAGGTAGAAGTCGCAATCCAAAAGACCCTTCGATGATTAAGGATACGGTAGGTATGTACTACTACTTCCTCGATAGCGATTCGGAGCATAACTTGTCGGTTAACAGCGTAAAACACGACTACAATCGTGGTCTTACGGGTGGCGTTTCGGAACTTAGTGCCTTTGCGTTTGATGCCTCGTTGCCTCGTGAGGAGCGCACAAAGGTTTCGACCTGCTATGTTGAGGGTATGGGTGGCCCTGCTACCGAGATATACCTTACCGACGACTTCCTTGCGGAGTTGGTAGCACTCGAAACGGTTGAAAGCGACAACTACTCACGAATGGGTATAAATCAGTGCCTGTTAACGCTTTATGTTGCAGGAGCATCGTATAATTGGGATATCACACAGAGCCGTGCCGAGGAACTCACACCAATGCTGAATAACTCGTTTGCTCGCTTGGGTACATATACAAATTATGCTACGCTTGCGCCAGTGCTCGACTATGACTATGTCTACGAGAGTCAGCACGACACCGAGGGTATCTATAACGGCTATCTCGATCGCAGTCGAGGTTGCTATGTGTTGAACATTACAGCGCATATCCAGCGTCTGTTCAATAGTATGAGAACCGAGGATGGCGGCTATGACATAAGCAAGGTTAACGAGAGGTTGCGTACTATGTATATAGGTGCGGAGGCGACATCGCCTTACTCTCTTACTGAGAGCGTATTCCAAGGCCAGGATGATGGTAGCAATGAGGCGCCAATACAGATTGATTTGACCTATACACTGATAAAATAGAGATGCGTAGCGTAGGGTAGTGCTTACGCTTGGCAACGAAAAAGATTTATATAACAATGCAAGAAAATTTAGTAATTGTAGAGTCCCCAGCGAAGGCGAAGACCATCGAGAAGTTTTTGGGCAAGGAGTTTGTCGTAAAATCGAGTTTCGGCCATATTCGTGACCTTCCGAAGAGGGAACTAAGCATTGATATTGCGGGTGGTTTTATTCCAACATACGAAATACCAAGCGACAAGGTAAAACTTGTATCAGAGTTGTCGAAGGCGGCTGCGGCAGCCAAGACAGTTTGGCTGGCAAGTGATGAGGACCGTGAGGGAGAGGCTATTGCTTGGCACTTGACTGAGGTGCTGGGATTGTCGTTGGAAAATACCAAACGAATTGTGTTCCACGAGATTACCAAGAACGCAATTTTGCACGCTATCGAGAATCCTCGCAAGGTGGATATGAACCTTGTAAATGCACAGCAGGCTCGTCGTTTGCTGGATCGCATCGTGGGTTTTGAACTCTCGCCAATTTTGTGGAAGAAGGTGCGTCCGGCACTCTCGGCAGGTCGTGTGCAGAGCGTTGCTGTTCGCCTTATCGTGGAGCGAGAGCGTGAGATTATCAACTTCAAGGATACCTCTTCGTATCGTGTTGTTGCACAGTTCTATCCAACCGATGACGCCAATAATACACTCTTCAAGGCGGAGTATTCGGAGCGCTTCAATACCAAGGAGGAGGCTCTGGCGATGTTGGAGCGTTGCAAGACGGCAACATTTGCGGTTGAGGGCAGCGAGATGAAGCCTTCGAAGCGCTATCCTGCACCTCCGTTCACTACATCAACCTTGCAACAGGAGGCTGGTCGTAAGTTCTCTATGTCGGTGTCGCAGACTATGTCTATTGCGCAGAAGTTGTATGAGCGAGGTCTTATCACCTATATGCGTACTGACTCGGTAAATCTCTCGGACTTGGCACTCAACTCGTGCAAGAAGGAGATTATCGATATGTTTGGCGAAAACTACTCTTCACGCCGCAATTACACCACCAACAGCAAGGGCGCACAGGAGGCTCACGAGGCTATTCGTCCTACCTATATGAATAACCACACTATCGAGGGTACTGCTGCCGAGAAACGACTCTATGAGTTGATATGGAAGCGCACTATCGCCTCGCAGATGGTGGCAGCGGATGTAAATCGCTCAACAATTACAATCAATATGTCGGGTAGTGCCGAGAAGTTTGTTGCTTCGGGTGAGGTTATTACCTTTGACGGCTTCTTGCGCCTCTACTCCGAGTCGCACGATGATGAGCCAGCCGAGCAGAACGAAACGGCTATCTTGCCAGCATTGGCAGATGGTACACCGCTCTTGGCGCAGACTATCACCGCTACCGAGCGTCACGCTGTTCCGCCTATGCGATTTAGCGAGCCGTTGTTGGTTAAGCGCTTGGAGGAGTTGGGTATTGGTCGCCCTTCGACCTATGCACCAACCATCTCGACAATTATCACTCGTGGCTATGTCGAGAAGAGCAATAAACCAGCCCAGAAACGCCAATATACACAACTCACACTCAAAGGCTCACATATCACCGAGAAGTTGGCGAGTGAGAACTATGGCGCAGAGAAAAACCGCCTTGCACCTACCGATATAGGTATGGTTGTAAATGACTACTTGGAGCAGAACTTCGGCATTGTTATGGATTACAACTTCACCGCCAAAGTCGAGAAGGAGTTTGACCGTATTGCCGATGGCGAGCAGGGCTGGAATAGTATGATTGGCGAGTTCTATGGCTCGTTCCACGACCTTGTAGATAAGGCAATTACCACCCAAGTAGAGAAAAATTCGCAAGTTCGCATTTTGGGTGTAGACCCTCAAAGTGGATGTGTTGTAAGAGCCCGTATTGGTCGCTTTGGTCCTATGGTTGAGATTGATGGTGGTGAGGGCGAGAAACCACGCTTTGCATCGCTCAAAAAGGGACAACTTATCGAGGCTATCACTCTCGAAGAGGCGTTGGAGTTGTTTGCTTTGCCTCGCACTCTCGGCAAGTACGAAGCGGAGGATGTCGTGGTAGGTATCGGCAAGTTTGGTGCCTACATTCGCTACGGTAAGAACTTCGCATCGTTGGCAAAGGGTGATGATCCGTACACTATCACATACGAGCGTGCTTTGGAGGTTATTGAGTCGCAGAAACAGAGTGTTACGGCTGCTGCTACTCCGTTGAAGACCTTCGCCGAGGATGCCGATATGCTTATCAAGAATGGCCGCTATGGCGCATATATCGCTTATAAGGGCAAGAACTATCGCATTCCTCGTGGCAAGAAGATAGAGGTATTGTCGTATGCTGATTGTCAAAATATCGTAAATTCGACTAAAAAATAGAGTAATATGAAGAGATTTATCACTGCATTGTGTTTGTGCATTGCTCTTGTCGTGTCGGCTTCGGCACAGGATAAGGGCTACAAGTTTACTGATGGTAGCCTTGTAAAGACCACTTCGGTAAAAAATCAGTTCCGTAGTGGCACTTGTTGGTGTTTCTCGGCATTGTCGTTCATCGAGAACGAGATTATGCGTGCCGGAGGCGAGGAGATGGATCTGTCGGAGATGTGGATTGTTCGCAATATCTACTTCGAGAAGGCTGTGAAGTATGTTCGCTTGCACGGACACCTCAATATGGCTGTGGGTGGAGCATTTCACGATGTAACCAAAGGTATCGAGAAGTATGGTATCGTACCGCAGGAGGTCTATGAGGGTTTGAACTATGGTACCGATAAGCCTGTGTTTGGCGAGATTGATGCTGTATTGAAGGCCTATGTCGAGGCTGTGGTGCAGAACAAGAACAGAAAACTCACCACCGCTTGGCAGGATGGTTTGAATGGTATCCTCGACGCATATTTTGGTAAGATGCCGGAGAAGTTTACCTACAAAGGCAAGGAGTATACTCCGCACTCATTTGCCGAGTCATTGCCAGTTAAGATGTCGGACTATGTTTTCGTAACATCATATACTCACCACCCATTCTACGAGCAGTATATCGTGGAGGTGCCAGACAACTGGATGTGGGAGAAGGCCTACAATGTGCCACTCGACGAGTTGATGCAGATTGTAGACAATGCCCTTGCAAATAACTACTCGGTAGGTTGGGCTGCTGATGTTTCGGAGAGGGGCTTCAACCGTACCAAGGCTATCGGTATCATCCCAGAGGATAATATCGAGAGTATGAGTGGCACCGAGGCTGAGCGTTGGGGACGACTCTCGGCACAGGAGCGTCAGCGTGAACTCTACTCTTTCGACAAACCTATTAAGGAGAAGAAAATCACCCAGCAGATGCGTCAGGAGGCTTTCGACAACTACGAGAATACCGACGATCACGGTATGGTTATTATCGGCACTGCGACCGACCAACTTGGCAACCCATTCTACAAGGTTAAGAACTCGTGGGATGTACGCCCACCATACGAGGGTTACTACTACTTCTCTCGTCCGTATGTGGAGTATAAGACTATGGAGATTATGGTGAATAAGAACGCTATACCAAAGGCTATTCGCAAAAAGATGGAGATGTAATTTAAGGGCAACCACTGCGTTGCACTGCAATAATCCGCTTGCTCATTTACGCTTGGTAAACTGTGCAAGCGGATTTTTTGTGCGCCTTATCTCTCCCTTCTTAAAGCCCTTCTAAACTCTACTTTGGCACTATTATTGTCAGTTACAAGGGCAAAGGGAGTGGTGGGAAAAGGTAATTATTCTTTATCTTTGATATGTTTACACATCTTTCTGTTATTTTCTGTTTGCACACACCCACCCTCCTTTTTCTTACCATTAGTTGTTCCATTTTTCACGAAAATCGTTCTGATGAGTTCTTTTTGCACGAATCTTCGGATATCGAAATGCTCACATACGCCCAAGTATGCTCCGCTTTCGCTACCTCGCTTCGCACAAAAATAATCTCATCACCTCCGATTTTGAATAGATGGAGCGATTTTTAATTTTTAATTAAAAAATTCTCAACTCTCAACTCTTAACTCTCAACTTTTTTTTCTATCTTTGTGCGATATTGTGTAGATATGGCAGATTTCAAAAAGATAAATATTCGCAACAAACGCGCTACTTTCGATTACGAAATACTCGAGGAGTATATCGCAGGCATCGTATTGGTGGGCACCGAGATTAAGTCCATACGTCTCGGCAAGGCCTCGATGGTCGATTGCTATTGCTACTTCGAGAAAGGCGAGTTGTGGATACGAGGTGTAAATATCTCGGAGTATGCGTGGGGTACTTGCAACAACCCTATTCCAAAGCGTGACCGCAAACTCCTGCTCAACCGCAAGGAACTGAA
>JAGCLL010000138.1 GCA_017647025.1 Alistipes sp.
CGTGTAAATGTAAGTGCGAACGATAGAAAGTTGGACCGAAAAATACAGCTACCATCTTTTGAAGATGATTTCTCGGTGCGATTTATGCCTGAGAGTGGAAATCTTATCGCAAATATTGAACAGGTTGTAGCATTCAAGGCAGTAGGTGTAGATGGACACTCTGTCGATGTTGAGGGTGTTGTGCAGTCCAAATCGGGTGAAGAGATTTGCAAGATTCAGTCGCAACACGATGGAATGGGAAAATTTGTTATCAAGACTAAGTTTGGCGAGATCTATACTGCAACACTTACGACCAAAGATGGCATACAACGCACATTTACTCTGCCACAGCCGAATGCTTCTGGTTGCGTGCTAAGCCTTAAACCCGATGGAGAGGATCGAATGTTGTTGCAGGTCTTTACTGATGGCATCTTGCCACGCGAACAATTTATCGCTGTAATACAGTCGCGAGGCATAGTGAATTATGTAATAGAGGACCTCTCGAAGGCTATCCGTATTCCTCTCGATAAGTTGCGTAGCGGTGTTGCCCAGATATCGCTCGTCGACAAATACTCCATGCAGGTCGTAGCACAACGACTCTTCTTCGTGCGAGGTAAGGTCGCATCGGCATCTATCACACCAAGTGTGAAGCGCTTTGCACCACGAGAGATGGTGCAGCTCGATTTCTCGGTGAAAAATAGTGCAGGAAATGCCGTCAAAGGCGATTTTGTCGTTTCGGTAACCGATGCCGACTTGCTCAAAGAGAGTTCTAATACGGATAATATCTTCTCGTATATGTTGCTGAACTCGGAGTTGCGAGAGCATATCGAAAATCCGAAGTACTACTTCGAGGCAAATGATGCCGTACATAACGAGCATCTCGACCTTGTGATGCTTACTCACGGTTGGCGTCGATACGATATAAACACCATTCTTGCCGGCAAAAAGCCTGTGATAACCCGCCCTATCGAGAAGGAGCAGAGCATAACAGGTTTTGTAAAATTGAAGATAGGTAAAACCAGAAATACGAGTGTGATGATATTCCGCAATCGCAAAGAGTATCTCGGAGTGCACGAACTGACCAATACCGGCAGATTCTTGATTACGGGAGTCGATTCGCCCGATACAACAACCTACTTTTTGCAGGCTCTGAATCGTCAGGGAAGTAGCGATAGAGTGCGCATCAAGGTAGATCCTTACATCTATCCATTCTCGCCTACTATTGCTCGCGAAATATTGAATAAGAAGAAGGGACCTTCGCTTACCGAGGAGTATATGATGCGCTCGAAGCAGACCTATTTCGAAGATGGTGGTATGCCGGTAATTGATATTGACGCTGTGGAGATTGTCGCTTCGCGAATACAAACCTACGACTACTCTTCGTCGCTCAATGACTTCAATACTGTAAGTGGCGATATGACTCGCTTTGTTTCGATTTTCGATGCGTTGCAACGCTTCCGTAAGCTCGAAATCATAGGCAACGAGGTCTATGTTGCCTCGAAAGAACTATCCAAATCGTCGGTGAAAGATTTAGCAAGTCAGGATACTGGTAGTGAAGAGAATAACTATGGTAGTGTAGAGGTTGATATGGACGATAAGACGCATCTGATGCCTGCGGCGTATGTGAATGGTACGCAGATGGATATAGGTGTTATCGACACATATCCTATGAGCGAGGTTATCAGCGTGTCGTATCTTGATAGTTTTGAGTCTATGGCGGCAGGTATGAGCTCGGAAACGGGAGCGATTATTCTTCATGTTAAGGATATCAATGCGCGCGAAAAGCTCCTTATAAACTCCATGGCTGAGGTTATCGTTCCGGGCTATGCTACACCTGTCGAATTCTACGCTCCGGACTATTCGGTAACGAACGACAGAAGCAAAAAGGATAATCGTACAACTATTGCTTGGGTGCCTTCGTTGCAGAGCAACTCGTTGGGCGATGCCTCTATGCACTTCTGGACTGCCGACCGCCAATCGGATTATCGCGTAGTTATCGAGGGTATCACCTCCGAGGGCGAACTCTTGCACAACGAGTTGATACTCCAATCGAAGTAGGGGCAACAAGCTGAACGAAGCCCCTATACACGAAAAACAAAAGGAACGCGATTGCGTTCCTTGTTTTGTAGTGGATAGGGGATTGGCTACTGCGCTCGCTTATGCTCGCTACGCTTAACGCCTTTCCCCTCTGCTCGCCGCAGGGGCCTTTACAAAAATACTTCGCAAAGAGTTGATAAATCAACCTCATTTGCTTTACATCACTACGCCCTCACAAACAAGTTTGATTGTCGTAGTGATATAAAACAAAAAGATGTCGAATCTCGACATCTCTTTGCTTCGTTTTTTTTGTAGTGGATAGGGGATTCGAACCCCTATGTCCTGCGTGAGAGGCAGGTATCCTAGCCCTTAGATGAATCCACCATTGCTGTATTGCGAGTGCAAAGGTAGCGCAAATTTTTTATTCTGCAAATTTTTCTGCAAAAAAAGTGCAAAAAAGTGTAATTTTCTTCATTTTTTCGCCTATTCGGTGTTCTATTCGACAAATTTTTACTACTTTCGTAATACTAAATTATAATTTACGAAATGAAAAAGATTCTTATCGTGGGTGCAGGTGGACAGATTGGCTCGGAACTCGTGCCATACCTGCGTGGTATTTATGGTACAAACAATGTTATTGCTACCGATGTGCGTGAGTGCAAAGGGTTGGCAGAGGAGGGACCTTTCGAGGTACTCGATGCCCTCAACCCTACAAGTATGGCATCGGCGGTGGCTCGCCACAACATCGACACCATATTTAATCTTGTGGCGCTGCTCTCTGCTGTTGGTGAGCGCAACCCACAGATGGCGTGGAATATAAATATGAGCGCACTATTCAACTCGTTGGAGGTGGCCCGCCAACACCACTGCGCAGTATTTACCCCTTCGTCAATCGGAGCATTTGGCCCAACATCGCCGAAGGATATGACTCCGCAGGATACAATTATGCAGCCGACCACAATATACGGTATCTGCAAGGTTACAGGAGAGTTGTTATCGAACTACTACCACCAAAAGTATGGCATTGACACCCGTTCAATCCGCTTTCCTGGCATTATTTCAAGCAAGACTCTGCCAGGTGGTGGTACTACCGACTACGCAGTAGAGATCTACTACGAGGCTATCCGCAATGGTCGCTACACCTGCGCAGTACCAGAGAATGCTTATATGGATATGATTTATATGCCCGACGCATTACGCTCGATTGTGGAGTTGATGGAGGCGGATCCTACGAAGTTGAAGCACCGCAACTCGTTCAATGTCGCTTCGATGAGTTTTACACCAGAAATTCTCGCAGCCGAAATTCGCAAGCGCATACCATCATTCGAAATGGGCTACGATATTGACCCTGTGAAGGCCGCTATTGCCGACAGTTGGCCAAATCAACTTGATGATTCGTGCGCACGAGAGGAGTGGGGCTGGAAACCGCAGTGGGACATCTCATCAATGACCGACGATATGTTATCGGCAATCGCCAAAAAATTAGATATTAAAAAATAATCAGTAAATCTTTTACAATCAAAGATTATGGAGATTAAGAGCACATTTGACCATTTGAATATAAATGTTACCGACTTGGAGCGCAGTATGGCCTTCTACGACAAGGCGCTCGGTTTGAAGGAGGTAAAACGCAAGGTTGCAGCCGATGGTTCGTTCATTCTTGTCTATCTGGGGGATGACAGCGGACATTTCCTTCTGGAACTCACTTGGTTGCGTGATAAGGAGGGTGCATACGAGTTGGGCGACAACGAAACCCACCTCTGTCTGCGAGTTGAAGGCGACTACGATGCTGTGCGAGAGTATCACCGTGAGATGGGTTGCATCTGCTACGAGAACCACGATATGGGTCTATACTTCATCAATGATCCCGACGATTATTGGATTGAAATTCTCCCTAAAAAGCACTAAACAATGGATAGAGAGATTGGATTAGCAATAGATATTTTGCGTAAGGGTGGCATCATACTCTACCCTACCGATACGGTTTGGGGCATTGGTTGTGATGCGACAAACGAGGAGGCTGTGGCAAAAATTTACGCATTGAAGCGTAGTGAGGATAAGCACGCAATGTTGGTATTGTGCCGTGATGCCGATATGGTAGTACGCTATGTGGATAAAGCACCGGGCATTGCTTTCGAGGTTATGGAGATGGCAACAAAACCTTTGACTTTGATTTTGCCTGGGGCTACGGGTTTGGCGAAGAACCTTATTCCGGAGGCAAAGACGCTGGGCGTGCGTGTTCCCGACCACGAATTTTGCCAAAAGTTGTTACGCAAGTTCGGCAGACCGATAGTATCGACCTCGGCAAACATATCGGGCGAGCCTACACCAAAGAGCGTGCGTGATATTTCGAAGGAGATTATCGAGGGAGTCGATTTTATGGTCAATCCTCGTTTCCAGGGACGACCTACGGGACAACCAAGTTCTATTATCGCCTTTGGTGAGGATAACGAGTTCAAAATCATTCGTGCGTAGCGAGTTCGCTGCGAGGAGTGAAGTAGAGCACACACAACATTCCGACAAATATAAGGGCCGCACCGACAATGTTGGTGCGGTCTATTGTTGTCTGCCCACGATAAACAGCCAAGGTTGCCGCCATAATTGGTTGGATATAGCGATAGAGAGCCGTATGGATTGCCGTGAGATGTTCGGCGCTAACATATAACAGATAGAGAGGCAATGTAGACCCAAAAAGGAGTATATAACCTATCTCCGCGACATCCAGGCGAGAGAGTTGCAAGTGTGGAATTTGTGGAAGCACCTCAACTAATAGTGGCATAGCCAGCAGGCTCCCAATAATATAGTACCACCCCATAACCACCACTGTGCCGTGGCGGCGCAGCACAGGCGTAATAAGCACGGTATTCACCGCAATTGCCACAACTGCACATAGTATAAGAGCATTGCCATACCCCTCGCCACCTTTATCAATCAGATCTCTCCCCCTATCAACCAAAATCACAACAACGCCCAGCATTGCTACCACCATACCCAGCGCCTCGCCCCGCCTTACAGCACGAGAGGAGGCTATAATCGATGTAATGAGAGTAAAGATAGGGCCTATGGTAGTGATGGTAGATGCGTCAACGGGATTAGTATACGAGGCTCCTGCAATCAGCAGATACCACCAACCAAAGACGACCAACAGTGCCACGATAAATATCGAACCAAAGTCATTAAGCGACAAACGCAAAAAATTTGGCTTCGAGAGAGCCAGAGGGGTAAAGACGATGGTAGAGAATAGTAGTTGGAGTGCAAATATCTGCTCAAAACTCAAAGCCCCCCGCAGAAGCGACACATAGACCGAAAAGGAGACTCCGAGGAGGATATTCGATAGAATAAGTGCAAGATTGTAACGCAGACTGCCCATATAGGGCAAATCGCATCAAAACCCACGCCAAAAATAGAAAAATTACATCAATCTGCGGAAGATAGCGAGAGGAAAACGACGGAAAGGTCGAAGCACGAGCCATATCTTGGCAAAGAAGATATGAAAAGGCGAGCAATCGACTACGCCATATATCTTATCAGTAGCAACTCGCTCCGTGCCATATATATTTCCATCACCAAGCAGTGTAACATACTCTGCGCCGACCTCGATTATACGATGCACCACAAATCCGTGTCCCGCATCCGCCAACACTACATTATATTTGCGAATATCGCCCTCACGGAGAGGTCGCAGAGTGATAGTTGAGCCACTGCGGAAGAATGGCAACATACTCTCACCTCTGACTGCCACACGCACACTCTTTCCTTCAAGCAAGGTATCTCGCACGATTGAAAAGAGTTCACGATTGGCTATGGCTCGAACATCCGACATAGGCTATTTCCCAAAAATTGTTGAGTACGAGAGTTGTGCGGCTGCTCCATCGGGCAGACACTCCAAATGGTAGACTGGTGCGCACGAGATAATGTTCGACACAGCATTGCAGATATGGTCTTGCAGTGTAGCGTCATAAGCAAATGCAGGTGGGCACGATGGCAACAATGCACCAATGGCAAACAGCGCAGGTAGACGACGAATTTTGTTGTGTGGAGCCTGTGAAAGACGCATCAAGGCTCGCACCTCAAAGCCTCTATTTATGTAGCAATGAGTTTTACCACTCCAAGGCGAGCCATAGACCATACACTTGCCAGCAACAACTCTAATGATAGGGCTATCATCATTCAGCAGACGAGCCCCCTCGATATTCTCACGCCAGAGTCGTGTGTGAGTACTCTTTCCTGTACCCGACTCGCCAAGGCATAACACCGCACCCTCATCTTTCACCACAACCGAAGAGTGTATTGCAATGGCTCCGAGTGGGGCTATAATAATGCCGAACATAATCCATATACCAAAACGCATAAGCGAAGGATCAACCTTTTCGCCACATCCGATGTTGCTCTCTACGATATTAGAGTTGTCCTCCTTAACAAAGAGCACCTCCTCGCCATTATGACACATCATAAAGCGGTAACCCGTAGCGTAGCGTGCGAACTCACCTGTTGCATAGTTTTGTTCAAACTCAAAGTCGTGGATATGTTGCGTTACAGGATGGGTATTGTTATCAATCGGACACGCCGTGCGCAAAAGCATTGTTGGTGTAGCCGAAGCATCTGTTTCGGTTACAAAGGGGTTAAAACAGAGCAAGCCACACTCGGCAATATCGCTGTGTGCGCCCTCTGTTCGAAGGAGAAAATCTGCTATGCGGTAATCCATACGATTAATTCTGTTTTTCGAGTGTTATAATTCGGTCGCAGTAGCCGAGTGAACTATCACGGTGTGCCACCACAACGATTGTAAGATCCTTATTCGAGGATGACAGGCGCTCGATTGCACCATTTATCATCTGCTCGGTATTGTTATCGAGCGAAGATGTCGCCTCGTCAAAGAATAGTATATCAGCCTTTTTGTAGAGCGCTCGTGCAATGCCTATACGCTGTCGCTCTCCGCCCGAAATGAGTGCGCCACACTCGCCAATGCGGGTATATATTCCCTTCGGCAGTGATGCAACAAACTCCGAAAGCGAAGCCGCTTCAATACACCTTTCGATATGCGCCATATCGACATCCTGCTCCTCGCAACCGAGCGCAATGTTCGATAGTATGGTGCTATCCGAAAGAAATGTACTCTGCGACACATAGCCTATACTATTTTGCCACCTGCGACGAAGTCTGTTGTCGAGTTGCTGACCATCGATATAGACTCCGCCCTCGGTAGGCTTATAGAGTCCAAGTAGTATATTCAACAGCGTCGTTTTACCCGCTCCCGACTCGCCATTTATGCCAACCTTCTCACCCTTACGGATATTGAGTGAGAGGTTGTGGAGCGTATCGTGCTCGTCACCATCGAAACTAAACGAAAGGTTGCGCAACTCAATAGACTCTTCGAACGGAAGTCGCTCCTCGCTCTGCTCGGCAACCCCCTCTGCCACAGCATACGCCTCTTGCAAGGTCTTTACGGTGTAGCGATTATATCGCAAGGCGCTCCACGCACTCATAATGTTTCGAGCCGAGGGCAACAACCTTAAACCCGCAATGGCAAAGATACCGAACAGTATCTTCATATCGCCCGACTCCAAAAGAGTGCCAAGTACAAGCAACAGCACCATACCCACAACCAAACCTATCTCGGTGAAATTTTGTGGCAACATCGAAATTGTGGCGCTCTTGCGACCAACCTCAACAATCGTATCCAGTTCACGGTCGAAGCGTGAGAGTTGATGCGGGAAGGCGTTATTTATCTCTATATCAGCGTAGCCTCGGAAGGTTTCGATAACATCTCTATACTTACGGCGTTGCGCCTCATTCTCCTTGTCGCCATAGCGGTCAAGGCGGTAGCGCATAAGCACATAATATAGTAACGCCGCAGGTACAAATACCAAGAGCGCCAACATCGCCCCCATAGGCGAATATATCGCCACCGACACAAAGAGCATCACGAGCAATATCACCTCGCTGGCAAGGGTTGCCATAGGTCGCAACACCCCAGTTACAAAGGTGTAGCACACGACATTTATATTACGAGAGAGTACCGCCGAATTTTTGGACTTAACAAACTGCAAGCCCTGCGAGAAATAGTTAGTAAATAGCCGTCGTGAAAGTTGACGATAGAGGGTGTAGATATAATCTCGCTCCACACGATATAGCGCTATATTTACAAGATTTTTGACCACGATAAAGAGTAGTACCGCAACGGCAACAACAATAACAAAGTTATTGTAACTCTCCATTCCACACGCATTATAGAGGTGGCTCAAAAACTTGTTTGATGCTATATTATTGGAGTCGAGAATAAGGTAAAGCAGTGGCAACAGCGCCGCAATACCCACAAAATTGAGCAGGGCTTTCACAAAAATTGTGAGCGACACCCACGCCCCCCTTGCACGAAGTCTCTTCGGTATTATGCTATAAAATCCAATTTCCATTCTACAAATATAGCACTAAAAATGCAAAAATCAATATCTACTACTCTATTTCGACAATGTTTCCATTGGTAATATACCAGATATAGCCCTTAACCGAGGTGTACCCCATCTCTCGCAACTCCTTGACATATGCGGCAATTTGTCGGGCATAGGCGCTGTTCTCATCTCCAAACTTATAGTCCACCACAACCGCACTTTTACCATTTATCATAACACGGTCAGGGCGTTTAGAGTTACCATTCGGGCGAATGATATTACGCTCACGATACAGTTGTTCCCAATTACCGCTAAACCACTCTCCCGCTATGGTATTATCGAGCGTATCGGTTATTTGCGCCTTCAATGTCGCAACCTCATCTCTATCCAACTCTCCATTCACAACCATATCTTCGAGTTTTGCGAATATATCCTCACGAGTAGTCGCACCCTCGAAGGCTTTATGCAGGCGAATACCCACACTACGAGGAGAGAGTTCCGCCTCCTCGTCGGCAAAATAGCGCGAAACAGATGTTCGCAATTTTACCGAGACAGGAGATGCGTTGTAACTCTTTATTATGGAACTATTCACACATATATCTTCGCCACGCTTCTCTGGCTCTGGATTGTCGAAAGTACCCACCTCATATTGACGAGAATAGTTGCTTTGTTGCATTTTCTCGGCGTAAATATCGAGCAATAGAGTGCCTATTGTAGCACCTCTACGCTTGTTTGGCAAGAAGATGTGTAGTTGCTCTTTGGCTCGTGTGGTTGCCACATAGAGCATATTCAGTGCATCTACATAGGTGTATATCATCTCACGGAAGTAACCCTCTGCAAAGAGTGAATCGCCCACCGAGCGATTGAACGACACGGGGAAGGTGTCAATTCCCGACAAATCTTTGTGGGGAGCAGGTTTGCTCCATACGATATTTGACACATATCCACTCGAATCGAGAGGCTCCAACGACCACGAGCAGTTAGGTATTATCACCACCTTATTTTCGAGTCCTTTTGCCTTGTGAATAGTGAGAATTTCGATTGCTCGATCACTTCGCTCAACCCTCACCGAGAGACTTTCACCCTTCTCGCTCCACCACTTGTCGAAGAGCGCAATATCGGCAACCTTGCCTGCCGAGAAGCGGACAATCTGCTCGTGCAAAGCCAACACATAGGCAGTTTGTCCCTCCAAATCTTCGGCATAACGAATTGTGATATTATCGAACGCCTCCTCCGGCGACATCGTACGAATTGAGTCGAGGAACGACATCTCATCATCGTTGAGTTTTGTTCCGAATGCGTTATTGTTGTGCAAGTGGTTGTACTGCACGAGCGAGGTAGTGTCGTTACGATTTATGGAGAGTCGCATCACCGCAATAATCAACTTTACCGCAGGTGAGGCTGTGAGTCTTAAAGCCTCTTCGGTGGTTATCTCAAAGCGAAACTCCTCCGGAAAACTATCACGATAGTGGAGCAACTCCTCGGCTATCTCCATACCCTCGCTATTCTTACGGACAAGTATTGTAATATCACGAGGGAGGAAGCCTCGCTCCAACACCTCCCGAATACGCTCGACATATAGTGGCATTCCACTCTTGCCCACCAACTCCGTCTCGGCATTCTCCAATGGCGCAGTGATAGAGATGTAACCTCCATTTGTGTGCTTGCGGCGTGCAGTCTGATCGTGGTTTGCGTATGAGTTTTTAAGCGTGTCTACCAACTCGGCATAGCATTCTGCCGAAATACGACCATCGCTCTTCGCCTCACCAAGGCGATTATTAAGGCTTTCGTTCTCGCTCTCAACAATCTTCTCGTAGAGCGAATTGTTGAACTCTACAACATTTGGCAGGCTTCGCCAATTATTCTTCAACGGGTCGCTATAACAATCGCCCAAATCGCTCACCGCCTGCTTGCCGAGTATGCGCCAGTCGCCTCCACGCCAACGATAAATCGACTGCTTGACATCGCCAACAATCAACACCGAAGTATCCGAACTCTGTGCCATAGCATTGCGCAGAAGGGGCAAAAAGTTATTCCACTCTTTGACCGAAGTGTCCTGGAACTCGTCAATCATAAACTTATCAAAGTAGTTGCCTACCTTCTCGTAGATGAACGGCACCTCCGACTCCGAGATAAAGCCCGCAATGGCGTGTTTTGTTTCGGAGAGAAGCATCGAATTCTCATCACGGCATATCTTGTCCACCCTCTCCTGCAAATCACGCAAGAGTGCAAATGCACGATAGTTGCGAGAGAGTATTCGATGGGTATTTTCGAGCGTTCTCAAATCGATATGCATCTGATAGACCTTCACAAATATCGATTGTAACTCGTCGGCAAGTGCAAGCAAATCGGGCGTAGCCTTGCCCTTATTAAACCACTCCTCGGTACTATCTGTAAGGTGCTTAATCTGTGCGTCGGTTATCTTGTCGAGAGTACCAGTAGCAACCTTCTCGAATATCTTTGTGAATTTCAGTTTGAAGTTGTCGTGCGAATAGCCTCGCTGCTCTATCGCAGAGAGAGCCTTTTCGCCCAGCAGACATAACTCCTGTTGTTTCGCCTTGACTACTGCGGTAAACGATTTTATACTCTTTCTCAGGCTCTCCTTGTCGCTACTCTTGGCAATAATATCCTTGGTTGACTCCTTGAATAACTCGCCAGTAAGCGAAGTGATTGCTGCTCGAATATCCCACCTTTCGCCATCGCTAATACGATCCGCAGTCAACTCTTCCAGCCACTTACGCAACTCCTTATTTTTGGTAATATCTTCGATTAAGATCTCGACACTCTTTGTTAAGACTGGCGCAGTATCCAATTCCGTCGAGAAGTTGATGTCAATACCCAACTCTCGTACAAAGGCACGCAAGATGCGCTGAAAGAATGTGTCGTTGGTCAACACCGTAAAGTGCGAATAGTCGTGTAGGATAAGCGAACGAACTATCTGCGCTCGCTTGCGCAGAGTCGATTCATCGAGTTTCGTCTCCGCCACGAGGTCAGCAAGGTGGTCGCTCTTCTGCCCCGAAGCGAGAAGGTGTATCTCCTTCAAGATACGAGATTTCATCTCCTCGGTAGCCTTATTCGTAAAAGTAACCGCCAAGATGCGCTTATAGAAGGTGCGGTCAAAGTATGGTTGTCCAGCCTCATCGTAACGATCACGCAATACATCGTAGATATACTCGTGAGCAATACGATAGGTTTTTCCAGAGCCTGCACTTGCTGGCACAACTACGGCGCTATGATTGGTTACTTGACTTCCCATTCGTTCTAAATTTGGGTAAAGTTACGAATTAAAGATGAAAAAATTGGTTATTCTCAAAAAAAGTTGTACCTTGCATACCAAATTATGTGTGATATGAAGCGAATAGCATCTATTTTTCTCTTTGCGATGGCTGTGTGTAGCGTATCTGCACAAAGCCTTATAGGAAACTCTTCTACACCAGTTATCGAGGTGGAGCAAGCTACATATTTGCCAAAGACAGATTGGCTCACGACCTTCGACAAGGTAAAGATTGACGGTCAGATGAATGTTGTTTTCAAGGAGGTTAAAAGCGCCGAGGAGGTGCGCATAACATACGACACAAAGGGCGATATAACCACTAAATTCAAATTCGAGATAGACAAAAATAGTCGACTCGTAGTGAGCGAAAAGTTGGATTCGAAGCGCACTACGATTACCGATGTTACTATCTACTATTACATCTTGAAAGATGTAAAGATTGCCCACGCAAAGGCAAAGTTCGAGAACAAAATCGAGAGTGCGCTGTTTGACCTAACAATGTCGGGAGGGGCACTTGTGGATATGGAGGTCAACACGCTCGATATTGCAGTTGAATGCACCGGCATTAGTAGCCTTACCCTGAAAGGTCAGACAAAATATCTCACAATGAATGTTTCAACCGCAAAGGTGGATTGTAGCAACCTTTCGACCGTTTCGACAACTGTGGAGGCTTCGCACTCTGCCGAGGTTCGCATCGTAGTGTCGGAGCGCTTGGAGGCGACCACCTCCACAAGCGCCAAGTTGCTCTATAAGGGACGACCTATCATTTTGCGCAACCATATGGTCGCATTCGGTGGCGATATTATCGACATAAACTAAGCATCTTTATTTTAGGGCAGAGATGAAAACCTTTATCGAGGAGGTCGCACTCAAATTATACGAAAAGTATGGCGATGAAATCTCCTCGCTCACTTTGGTTATGCCCTCCAAGCGTGCCCGACTATTCTTTGCCGAGGCGCTATCAAAGATTGCACAACGCCCAATTTGGGAGCCAGACTACACCTCTATCGATGATATAATGTGTGAATTATCGGCATTGGGCAAGGCTGACAAGTTGCGCATTATAGCCGAACTACACAAGGTCTACTCAAAGTATCACAAAGAGGATTTCGCCGAGTTTTACCATTGGGGCGAGATGCTTGCCGCCGACTTCGATATGGTGGACAAGTATATGGTCGATGCTTCACAACTCTTCTCAAACATCAGCGACTTGAAGGAGTTAGAGTCGGATATGAGTTACCTCACAGCCGAACAGATTGCACTCATAAATAGATTTTGGCGCACACTCACTGGCGATAGCAGAGCCGTAATCGAGAGTTCAAATGCCAAGAGTCGCTTTCTTGCCGTTTGGCAATCATTGGGTAAAATCTACGATGAGTTGCGCTCCAATCTACGCAAACTAAACATCGGCTATACCGGAATGATCTATCGTGAGGCGGTAGAACGACTCAAAGATGGTACATCTTCGTTGCAGGGCAACAAGAGGTATCTCTTCATAGGATTTAACGCCCTCTCCAAGTGTGAGAAGTCGCTTTTGCAGCACCTTCACAACAACGGTTTGGCGGAGTTCTACTGGGACTACGACAACTACTACATCGAGAATCGTTTCCAGGAGGCTGGAATGTTTATCCGTGAGAACATCTCTCTCTTTGGTGAAGCGGAAGGAGTATCGCACAATAATCTCCGCAACATAAAGAGCATTAATGTAATGTCTACATCGTCAAATGTGGCGCAATGCCAATGCGTTGTAGATATTTTGGAGCGTATTGCAGCCGAGAATAATGGCATCCTCGACAAGGATACTGCGGTGGTACTTACAGATGAAAATCTGTTGATGCCACTACTCTACGCCTTGCCCGAAAAGTTCAAAACAAAGAGCAACAAAGGGTATGACGAAGAGGTGCAAGCAGCCATAAATGTTACGATGGGCTATCCGCTACGCAACACTCTGGCATACTCCTTTATAGAGCGTTTGTTGGAGTTGCAGAAGCACGCATCTCGGAATAAAGAGGGAGAAGCAACATTCTACCACATCGATGTAGAGGGTTTGCTCTCGCACCCATATATAGCCAACATCTCCACTTCGCAGTATGGGGAGTTGCGCTCGGAGATTATCAAGCATCGCCTATTCCAAGTACCGCAATCAATGGTGGCAACCACGCCTCTCTTGCAAAACATCTTCCGCAAAACGAAGGGGTGGCACGAGGAGGTGGAGTATCTCCTACAAGTTATAGATACAGTAGCCGAGAGCAGCGAGAAGGGCGAAGAGTGCGCCTTCTGCAATGAATTTCTTGCCATCACCTCGGACGCTTTGGTCAAATTACAGAAAATTGCTCTCTCCTGCGATATAGAGATTTCGGAATCCATTTTCCGTTCGCTTGTGCGCCGCCACCTACAAGCGGAGCGCATACCATTCACGGGTGAGCCGTTGCAAGGCTTGCAGGTGATGGGTATTCTCGAAACCAGAAACCTCGACTTCAAGAATGTTATCTTGCTGTCGATGTCCGACAACAACTTTCCTGGCAGCAAAGCCTCCGACAAGTCGTTCCTTCCGTATGGTCTACGCTACGGTTTCGAAATACCGACAGCCGAACACCACGAAGGTGTCTATGCCTACTACTTCTATCGCCTTATAGAGCGTGCCGAGAACCTCTATATGTTGTACTCCTCGGCAGCCGACGACAAGAGTACAGGCGAGCCAAGTAGATATATTCGCCAATTGGAGTACGAAACATCGTTCCCTATCTCCTACTCGAATGTAGGCGTAGAGGTTACACTTGCCGAGAGCGACACTATTTCGATAGAGAAGAGCGACGAGGTGTTCGATAAATTGCTGCGATTTACACACGATAAGACCATCTCTCCAACGGCATTTTCGACCTATGTGAAGTGTCCGCTACGATTTTACTTTAATGCGGTGGAGCGATTGCGTCCCGATGACGAATTGGAGGAGTCGGTTGACAATATGACCTTCGGAAATATCTTTCACGAAGCGGCAGACCTGCTCTACAAGCAAATTCAAGGCGATGCTAAGCCAGATGTTCTCCTTACCGAGTTGCGCACGAGGGGAGAGGTCGAAAAATGTGTAGACAAAGCGATTGCAAAGGTCTATTTCCAGCAAGAGGATAAGCCTCTGCCAGAACTTGGTGGTGAGTTGCTTATCATTCGCAACATCGTACGAGAGTATCTCGGTGCAAACCTTCTAAACTACGATATTCAAAACAGCGACTTCGTGGTAAACAAAACCGAGTGCGATGTGGATATGGTCGTTCCAATTGACACCAATGGTGAGCACTTCGATGTGCGCTTGGCAGGTAGAGCAGACCGAATAGACTCATTGAATGGCAACTTGATGCGTATAATAGACTACAAGACGGGCAAACCTCGACTAAATTACAGTGGCATTGAGGCTCTCTTTCACGGCGAGCCTATCGCCACAAAACGAGAGTCCAACATCATAAACACACTACTCTATTCGATGATGCTTGCGCACCAGCGAGGATGCGATGTTCGACCTGAACTCTACTATGTAGGCTCAATGGTGCGTAAGGATTACTCCCCTCTATTTGTTGAGAGTATAGATCGCAAATCTCGCACACTAAACGCCTACTCCGAAGTAGCGACAGAGTTTGAAGAGGAGGTAAAACGCACACTCTGCGAGATGTTTGACCGTTCCACCCCATTCACACAGTGCGAGGATAGTTCAGCCTGCAAGTATTGCGACTATCAGTCAATCTGCAATCGAAGATAGTATTTATACCATATATAAATAGAGAGGGTTGTCAGATTTGACAACCCTCTCCGCTTGTTATATTAACTGAGCACCCTACTTTGCACTAAACTTGTAGATACAGATGTGAGTATACTTCTCGCCCGGACGAAGAACGGTATTTGGAAATCCTTCGTGGTGAATTGCATCGGGCCACTTCTGCGTTTCGAGCGCAAGAGCGCAACGATGTCCAATCACCTGGTCGTACTTGCCGGCATAGGTGCCATTAAAGAAGTTTCCGCTATAAAATTGAATACCGCACTGGTCGGTCAACACCTCCATCTTTCTGCCCGACACAGGCTCATAGAGAGTCGCTACGCAGCGAACACCCTCGCCCTCCGGACACCAGTTATGGTCGTAACCGCCACCATTACGCAACTGCTCATCTTCGGTCTCAATATCCTTGCCGATAGGCTTTGCAGTGCGGAAGTCAAACGGAGTACCCGCCACCTCTTGCAACTCGCCCGTAGGGATAAGTTTCGAGGTGATAGGCACAAACTTATCAGCCTTGATTTCGAGTTCGTGACCAAGAATACTCTTTGAAGCGTCGCCCGTAAGGTTAAAGAAGGTGTGATGTGTAAGGTTCACGAGCGTTGGTGCATCGGTTGTTGCCTCGTACTCCACCTTAAACTCATCATCAGCAGTAAGGCTATACTTCATCCAAATATGGAGGTTTCCTGGCCAACCGTCATTGCCCTCCTTATCGAGCAATGAGAAGGTAATCGAGTGCTCATCGTGAGCCTCAACTGTCCAAACCTGATTGTCGATGCCAATAAAGCCTCCGTGAAGAGTATTGCCATTATCGTTTACCGAGATTTTATACTCTTTACCGTCGAGTGTGAAGGTCGCACCGCCAAGGCGATTTGCCAAACGACCTGCCGCAGCACCAAAGAAGCGCTCGCCCTTACACTCCAAGTAATCCTCCAATGTTGCGTAGCCCACAGCCACATCGCCCGCAACACCATTACGGTCGGGAGTGGTCAATGTGAGAACTCGTGCGCCAAAGTTAGTGACGGTCATCTCCAAATTACCGCCCTTGATTGTATAGATAATTGGTTTCATAATGCCCTATTATTTAATAAGTTCTTTCTGAATCTGTTCGAGCGACTTACCCTTTGTTTCAGGCAACCACCAAGCAAAGAGCAACGACAAGGCTGCGATAACCGAGAAGAAGCCGAAAATCATTACGCTTGGCGACATACCTGCCACCAATTCGGTACCTACGCAGATTGGGAAAACCCAAGTGAGTGTAGCCGACCACACCCAGTGCGTCATACTACCAAACACCTGACCGCCTGAACGCACGCTATTAGGGAATACCTCTGCGATAACCACCCAAATAGTTGCACCCAACGAGATAGCAAAACTTGCGACATAGGCGCATACACAAATCAAAAGGGTATATCCGCCAAACTCTCCAAGGTAGAAGCCACGAGCCACTAAGCCCTGTGCCACAACCATACCCACAGCACCAATAGCGATAAGGGTACGACGACCAAGTTTATCGATAAGCGACATTCCGAGCATCGTAAATGTGAGGTTTGTCAATCCCACAATCACCGACTGCAACATAGGATTAGAGAAGGCTCCTGTCAACACTCCCGACTGCTCCAACAAACGAGGCGCATAGTAGAGGATTGCGTTGATACCGCTCAACTGATTGAGTGTAGCAATAAAGAATGCTATAAGGATAGGCTTAATATACTTCTTCTGGAAGAGTCGCTCCTTCTTGATATTGAGTTCCTCGTGCAACGACTCACGGATAGCATTCATTTCAGCAGCAACATCCTTTTCGCCTACACTGACAAAGATGCTCTCTGCCTCGCTATCACGCTTCTGCGAAACAAGCCAACGAGGACTCTCTGGAACACTGAACAACAATAGTGTAAAGAGCAATGCTGGCACCGACTCGCTGAAAATCATCCACTGCCAAGGCTGCAACAAAGCATCTGCTGCAACACCGTGCTCTATGAAGTAACCCTTGATAAAGTAGTTTGACACATAGGCGCAAACGATGCCCAACACGATATTGAACTGGAAGAATGCTACGAAGCGTCCACGCCACGCCGATGGCGAAATCTCTGCGATATACATTGGACCAATAACCGATGAAGCGCCCACAGCCAAACCGCCCAAGAAGCGGAAAATCATAAAGATGTACCAGTCGGCAATCATACCGCTACCGACAGCCGAAATGAGATACAACGCACCAATAACTTTGAGCGAGAGTAATCGGCCATACTTCTGCGCTGGTTTACCACAAACCAATGCGCCAATAATTGTGCCGATAAGCGCCGTAGCCATTGTGAAACCGTGCCAGAATGGAGCATCGGTCAAACCGAAGGCTGCCTGAATATCCTTCTCAGCACCCGAAATTACGGCTGTATCAAAACCGAAGAGAAGACCGCCTAATGATGCCACAAAGGCGATCCAAAACATATAACCTTTCATCTTACAACTTATATTTAATTCGTTCAATAATATGATCCTGATAACACTCGTCGAGTTCTACGAAGTAGCCACTCCAACCCCACACACGAACAATCAAATTGCGGTGGAGTTCTGGATGAGCCTTGGCATCGAGCAACTTCTCTCTGTCGAGTGTATTGAGTTGCAACTGATGTCCACCGAAGCGTATAAACGAGCGAATGAGCATCGCCAACTTCTCGATAGTCTCCTCGTTGCGGAAGATACTCTCATCGAGTTCGATTGTCAATGGGCCACCATTTACCACATTTTGAAGGTCTGGCTTTGCAAAAGAACGCATCACCGAAACTGGGCCATTCTGCTTCAAGAACATACTTGGAGTGAAGTTCGCTGGCAACACCTCACCGGCATTTCGACCATCTGGGGTAGCAGGAAGGTCCTTTGCGTGGAAGATGTAGTACATCGCCGTTCCAGTTCCCGCACGCCAAATTCCGCCTCGCTCGTTGCGATAGCCCTTCAATCCCTCGGCAAACGAGTTCAAGAGTGCAGTACCAATTGCATCTGCCTCGTCATTGTCGAGTCCCATCTTTGGAGCCTCGTTGCGCAACTTATCCTGCAACGCCTCGTGACCAACAAAGTTATTCTTCAAGGCATCCATCAACTCCTCCAAGCCTATGCTCTTCTCCTCGAAGTAGTACTTCTTGATTGCAGCAAGCGAATCAGCAGCAGTCGAAAGTCCCGTTCCGTGAACACCATAGTTGTTCAAAATACCACCCTCCGAGATATCCTTTGCCTTCTCGATTGTGCCTCCCATAAATGTAGAGAGGAATGGAGCAGGTGCGATATACAAGTTGTCGTGCGAAGAGGTGATGCGCTTGCACTCCTCGTTAATCTTCGACACGATATAAGCATAGAACTCCTCGTAAGTTGAGTAGTCGCCAAGGTGATTTACCGCCTCGCTAACAATCTCGGCAAACGACAGAGCGTCGATATTCGGAATCTCCATACCATTCTTCGGAATGATAAACTCCCAGCACGCTGCAACAACATAGTTGTGAGCATCCTCCTCCGAATAGCCCAACTTCATCAATCCAGGAATTACCACATCGTCGTTGTCGTACTGAGGGAAGCCCAGACCTCGCTTAGTCAACTCGGCGCCAAGTTTGTAGATCTCCAATGGAGTGTTAGAGTCGCATCGAAGGTTAATCTTCGGATCAATAAGGTTCAAATCGTAACTTGCCTTCAAGCACATCTTCGACACCTCATTGAAAAGACAATTACCCTCTGCATCACGACCTCCGAGCACAAGGCTCTGACCATTGTCGCCCTGCTGCATACCCACATAGAGGTCGCTATCCTTGTTGCAGGTGAGGAAGAACTCAGTAATAAGGTCGAAAGCCTCCTCGTCGGTAATTCGTCCGCTTTCGATGTCGCTCTTATAGTAAGGATAGATATATTGGTCGAAGCGACCGAGTGTATTGTGATAGCAGTCGCTCTCCCACAATGCAAAGTGAACAATACGGAGCAACTGCAACGCCTCGTGGAGTGTCTTTGCACCCTCCGAGTGGATTGCGCCAAGCACCTCGGCAACTTTTGTCAATCCAGCCTTCTCGGCACACGCCTTATATTTGAGGATAAATGCCTGCACAGCCTCAATGCTCGCCTTCGCCGCAGCAAGGAACTGCATCTGCTCCTCGGTGAGGGTTGCATCCTCCATACGAGCCTCGATAGCAGCCTTACGCTTACCCAAACCATCGGCAATAATACCCTCATAGTCGGGCGAAAGGTTAGATATTGTGCCACGCTCGTGCAAAGTGTGCTTTGAACGAATATCTGCCCACTCCGCTTCGGTAAAAATCGAAGGGATATAGGTAATTGTACGAGTGGCAACGATTGTTTCGCCCTCGATAATAATTGGAGTCTCGGCATCGAGCAACGCCTTCAACATTCGTGCACTACGCTCCACTGCTGGCACGCCCTCAGCCTTAAACTTCTCATTCAAATCAGCCAATCCCAACTCCTCAGGAGTACGACGAAATTGGTGATGTTTCTCTGCTCTAATAAAAGAGCGCAAAGTCTCAATTCTCGGTGTCATAATTTTAGTTTGTTTATAGAATTAGTAATTTTATATCTCTCTCGGTAAATGTATCGTGTATCTCCGGCACTGCATCCTCGTCAAAGTCAGGTTTGTACTCCATACCCACCATAGGATATTTCGCACCTGCGGTCTTGTGGTAGCGCAACAACTCCACTCGTTGCAGCCCCTTTGCACCTTTCAACAATTCGGCAGTAGCCTCCATATTCTCCCGTGTGTCGTTCACCCCCGGAATGAGCGGCACTCGCACCACAAATGGCTTACCCGACTCGCACAAGTGTTTCAAGTTGGTCTTTATCAACTCATTCTCCACACCCGTGTATCTTTTGTGCAGTGCAGAGTCTACGATCTTCACATCAAATAGCACATAATCTACCTTGTCGAGCACTCGCTTAAAGTTCTCCTCGGAGGCGTATCCACAAGTTTCAATCGCTCGATGGATACCTTCAAGTCTATCCAGCACTTCGCAAAGAAAATCTGCCTGCACCAAAGGCTCACCACCCGTAAAGGTTACACCTCCACCGCTATCTCGGAATATATCCTCATCCTTGCGAACTCTTGCAGCAAGCGCTTCGGAGTCAATTGTGTATCCACACATCTCTGTACGCCCCTGCTTGGTCAGAGGCTGCGGAGCCGCCTTTTGCCCCTCTGGGTTGTGGCACCACATACAACGCAAAGGACACCCTTTCAGGAATATGGTTGTCCTAATTCCCGGCCCGTCGTTTACGGCAAACTCCTCAATGCTAAATATAACTCCTGTCTGCATTCCTCACAGCGAGCATAGCCTCCAATCGTCCCAACCACAATAGCCAGATTTCGCGATTACGCACTCGCTCACTTTACAAAGATAATCAATAGATTGTAATTTTGCAATATATTTGGTGCTTTGATGGTGTTTTAATAAAAAAGTTTTGTGAAATCTTTTGTAATTCGATTTTGTTTTACTAAATTTGTGTTGATTAATGTCGCAACTTGTGCCAAGTTGGGGCGATTGTGGCGTAAGAAAGGTGAGCAAAAGACGCAAAATATAAAATCCCTAAAACTAAAAATTAATTTATTATGTCTTACGAAAGAGAACTTACAAGCGCGGAGGTAAAGGCCGCAGCCAAGAAATTTGGTGCAGATTTGGTAGGTATTGGTAGTATGGATCGTTGGGAGGGTGCTCCTAAGCAGAACGACCCTCGTTACATCTTCCCTGCTGCGAAATCATTTATTGTTTTTGGTTTCCGTATTCCTCGTGGCTCGCTCCGTGGTATCGAGGAGGGTACACTCTTCTCGACCTATCCTACAATGGGTTACGCTGCATTGAACCAGGTCTATGGCCCTATGGTGATGTGGCCATTCTGTAATTTTATGGAGGATCACGGTTACGAGGTGGTGCCTTTGATTAACGCCAATGGTGGTGAGTCGGTGAACACCGTAACCGGTAAGTTCCGTGAGGGTTGGAGCCGCCCAGTTGAGCCAGGCAAGCCTCACCCAGATGTATTGGTACACTTCCGTATGGCAGCATACTTGGCAGGACTCGGAGAGTTCGGTTGGTCGAAGGTGTTCCTTACACCAGAGTTTGGCCCTCGTGTTCGCTTTGTAGTGTTGCTCACCGATGCAGAGTTGGAGCCAGATCCAATCTATGAGGGCCATATTTGCGACCGTTGTAAGCAGTGTGTTAAGCACTGTGCAGGCAAGGCAATTTCGATGACCGAGTCTGTGAAGGTTACTATCGCTGGTCACGAGATTGAGTGGGGTAAACTCGACGAGATGGCTTGTGAGCACGGCTTGCAGGGTGGTGCAGATAAGTCGCTCAACCCATTCGAGGCTGAGTACCCACGCCAGTATGGCTATGGTCGTGCTATCGAGGGTGCTTGCGGTTGTACTCGTGCTTGTATGGCTCACCTCGAGGAGCGTAATAAGCTTACTAAGACATTCCGCAATAAGTTCCGTGATCCAAAGAAGAAGCAGTGGATTATGGATCGTTCGAAGCCTTACGAGATTGATCCAGAGGTTTACGAATACTACAAGAACGGAGCAGGTTTTGAGCCGCACAATGCGATGACCGAGTACAACGCTAAGGAGAACTATGGTAGCGCTGCTGCCGCAGGCGTGAGCGAGGTTTCGAGCGACGACAAGAAGACAAATGCTGCGGGCTTGACCTACAATCCTATGCTGGATTAATAGATCCTCAAAATATGGGTTTTGCCATTGGATACCGACACACCTCCGAAGGGGAACGATTCTCTTCGGTGGTGTTGTCGTACCCTGAGGTCGAGGAGATCTACTTCCCGTGGGTGGAGGAGCCGAGTGGTCGCCCTGTGTTGGGCTATGGCGAGTATGATGATGCCGAGACCATCAAAGAGGTGCTCCGTGAGGAGTTGGTAACACTGCGTGAAGGTGGCAAGAAACTCGACCTTCTGCTCAACGCCAACTGCTATGGCGAGCAGGCGATGAGCCTTGCGCTCGAAAATCGCATACGAGCCATAGTTGAGGAACTTTCGGAGTGGGGATGCCGCCCCGATGTGGTCACTGCTGCTTCGCCTTTTGTGGCAAGAACAATCAAAAAATACTTCCCCGACATCGAGACTCGTGCCTCGGTGAATATGCGTCTTACTACGCTTCAAGCAATGCGCTATCTTGCGCCTTGGTTTGATTCGTACTACATTGGTCGTGATGTGCAGCGCAACCTCGCTACCGTAAAACGATTTAGCGAGTGGGCACACGCCAATGGCAAGAAGGTGGGCATATTGGCCAATTCGGGTTGCCTGCGAAATTGCCCTTGGCAGACCTATCACGACAATCTTATCTCACATAGCCAGGCTGCGCTTGCAGTGCGCCCTGCCGAAGGCTTTAATCCGCACCTTTGTTGGACAATGTACGAGGATAAGCAGAGCCTTGCCGAGATTCTCAAAGCGACTTGGATTCGCCCCGAGGACTTGGCGGAATATATGCCCTATGTAGACTTCGTGAAGTTGGCAACACGCCAGCATAGCCGAATGGCTTTGGTGGTCGACGCCTATGCAGAGGGGGCATACAAGGGTAATCTGCTCGATTTGTTGGAGCCTGGCTTTGCGCCAGCATTCGCACGCCACGGAGTAGCGATAGACAATCGCCTATTCCCATCGGAGTGGTCAAAGCAAGTGGCGCATTGCAGTAGAGAGTGTGAGGAGTGTGGCTACTGCGACAAGATATTTCAGAAAATTACTAACCACTAAACTTTATGCTTCTAAATACTATTGATTGGATTGCTATAATCCTATTCTTTGCATTGATGTTTGGCATCGCCCTTTGGTGTTCACGCCGAGCGTCGAAAAATGCAACAGACTTTTTCCTTTCGGGTCGCTCGATGCCTTGGTGGCTTATTGGTATATCGATGTGTGCAGCATCGACTTCGACCAACTCTGCCAATATGTTTACTGAGTATATCCGAAACTCCAATTTGGGCGAGAACTGGAAGTGGTGGGCGTTCCTCCTTACGGGTATGCTTACCGTCTTTGTCTACTCGAAGTTATGGGTGCGCTCGGGCGCAAAGAGCGATATCGAGTTCTACGAGTTGCGCTATACGGGCAAGGCTGCAGCATTTTTGCGTGCTTTCCGTTCGGTATATCTTGGTTTCATATTCAATGTCATAAGCACAGGTATCGTGATGCTTGCGGCCATCAAGATTGGTCAGGTGCTCTTTGGCGTTGACCAATGGACTGTGGTTATTATCACCTGCGTGGCGTCGGTAATCTACTCAGCCTTAGGTGGTTTGCGAGGCTCGATTTATACCGATTTGTTCCTCTTTGCCATTATTATGGTAGGAGCCGTTGTGGGTATGTATTATGCTATAAATCTCCCTGAGGTGGGTGGTTTCAAGGCTATGATGGAGAACCCCGTTGTGCGTGAGCATATATCATTCTTCCCGGATATCCGTAATATGGATATGTTTGTTGCGGCATTCATTATTCCGATTGCGGTGCAGTGGTGGAATGTGTGGTACCCAGGTAGCGAGCCAGGAGGTGGCGGATATATTGTGCAACGAATGCTCTCGGCAAAGAGTGAGAATGACTGCGTCGGTGGCTCAATCTTGTACCAGGTTGTGAACTACGCTATTCGTCCTTGGCCTTGGTATTTGACAGCCTTCGCTTCGTTGATTGTATTCCCAGATTTGGCGTCGTTGCAGACTGCATTTCCAAATATAGACCCTTCGCTCATAAAGGGCGATGTGGCATACCCTGCAATGTTGACTTTTGTGCCAAAGGGTTGGCTTGGCGTGGTTGCTGCGGCTATGATGGGCGCTTTGTTCTCGACTGTTGCGGCTCACCTCTCGATGGGCTCGAACTATATCGCTAACGACTTCTGGAAGCGCTTTGTGCGCAAGGATGCCAGCGAGAAGGAGTTGATTTTGGTGGGTCGTGTGTCGGTTGTGATATTGATGATTGCTACCGCTTTGATTTCGCCATATCTTATCTCGGCAGGTACAGTATTTAATTTGATTTTGCAGATTGGTGCAGGTACAGGACTTATCTATCTGCTTCGTTGGTTCTGGATGCGCATAAATGCGTGGAGCGAGATTACAGCGATGATCGTGTCGTTCATTGTGGCGGTATTCCTCGAGTTGATCTATCCTCATCTCGACTTGCCAGTATTGCTCTCGTGGCATAAGTTGATTATCGGCATCGTTATAACAACCATTTCGTGGGTTAGTGTAACTCTGCTTACCAAACCTACCGATGCTGCAAAGTGTGCGGAATTCCAGTCGAAAATTCGCACCTCTCGCCACGATATTGCTTGGGGCTTGCTCGCTATGACAATGGCGTGTGTGTCAATCTATTCGGCAATGTTTGCGGTGGGATATTGGATCTATGGCGAGGTGCTGTTGGCTTCGATTACCACTTCGACCTTCACAATCGCTACACTTTCGCTCTGGCCGATACTCAAACGCTTGAACAGGAAGTAATACAACGCACTTGTGGCGTTTACGATGTTGGGGGAGGGTTACCTCCCTCAACTTTTTTGTGGGTAGTAGTACCGCCCCCAATAGAAGGTGGCTATTAAGTCGCCAACGGTCGCTATTCCCACTGCCCACATAGGAGTCGAACGACCACCGCAGGTTTGAGCAGAGCAAAAGAGAAGAGATAGACATTAAAACCAAAGGTTTTAGAGAGTAAATTAAACAGCAGCAACCAAATTTATTTGAGATGATGATGTTTAATTTACTATCGTAGTTGCGTAGCAGCAATGGCTATCTCGCAACTTGCAGACCACTCTGCCACACCGCCACAGGTTGAACGACTCTCGCCACCCACACAAACACAAAAAGCGGCAAAATGCCGCTTTCATAGTGTTTTGTGGAGGTGGCGAGAGTCGAACTCGCGTCCAAACAAGGAGCCCAAAGGCTTTCTACACGCTTAGTCATCACTTAATCCTTCTCCGAGTGCCCGGCAGATGACCGCCAAACCCAAGGCCCAGCCCCTAAATTTCGCACGATAACCGAGGCACATATCGCACTATCTTCAAATGATTGATACCCCATATGAAGAGTCATTATGAAGCGGAACAACCCTTCGGGATACTCGTTGTCCGACAAGCCTTGTGTCAGTCAATTAAGCCAATTTTCCTGGAAAATTAGGCAGCGAGTGCATAGCTATTATTGCCATTTGTAGTTTGAGTGTTGCAGATTAACGAGCGCCCACACAATGCTCGGCGTGCTTACGATCAAACTCTACCTGCTGTCAAAACCGGTCACCCCCATAGTCGTTACCGGCACAGTCTTAAAGTAAGGCTTTTAATCTACTGCGGTGCAAAGATAGCGTAAAAAATGGAAATTAAAAACTCCTAAAATCTAAATGCAAATGTCAATGCTATGTTGTGGTTTATCAAATCGAGCCCATAGAGTGGGCTTGCATTCGGTTTACCGTTCAAATCGGTGTGGAACGAATAGTAGTCCGAATAGCGGGTATTTCGATACTGGTATGCCAAATCTACGGATGTAATCTTGCCAAAGCGGAAGCCTACACCTGCCGAAGCGTACCACAAACTATCAGCCATAGGTTCAGACAGAGCGATAGTATCGAGGTTATCATTAAGCAATTTGCTTCTAAATCCTCCACCTACTCGGAGCGAAAGCCAAGGTGCTGGCTTCGCCTCGATACCGGCACGAAGAGTATGTGTACCCTTCAAGTTATAGCGGAAGAGGTCATTATTGTAACCTGTCTCGGTTGGGGAATAGTTCAATTTTAGCGCACGATAAGCGTCGTATTGATAATCCACGGAGAATACAGCATACGGCCCTACTGCGTATGATATACCCGCCAACAAGCGTGTCGGTGTGGTAAATGCCCAACGGTTATCGCCAGCATCTTGGAGTGTAGGTGTACTCTCCGAAGCGTAAACATATCCATCTACAACCTCCCAGCCATAAGGGTTGTCGCCAGCACTCTTTGCCACAGACGAGAGCGACGCCGAGTAGCGATAGAGCACCGAGTAGTAGGTTGGGGTATGAAGTGCAAAACCTATGCGCAAACCCTCGACAGGGCGCACTACAACGCCAAACTTGGCACCTACACCTGAGCCATCAATGACCATTGACTGTCCAAATTCGAATTGACGCAGTTGGTATGGAAAATCCGTAGCGTTCGGCTCATTACCATCGGTATAGTTTATATACTCGTTGTAGTAGATAGTCTGCTTGCGATAGATGGTCTGCACATCGAGCGAAGCACCAAGGTAGACTATGTTGTTTATATTAAAGCCAAATGCAAACGAGAACTCACCTGCCGAGCCACGACTCGCAAGGTCGGTAAATTGACGCATCTGCGCACCTTGGGCAATCTCGTCGGGATACCAACCTTCTGCACCCTTATTTATCAAGCCGCCCTTATATGCCATTGCCGTACCCCAATAGTATGGGTTCATATCGTAGTCGTAGTAGCCATTTCGGTCAGCAATTTTATTATCCGAATTGATCACTAACCCTCCTCCATTCGCCATATCAGCAAAGGCGTCTGCCAAAGATGATATAGTCGCAGGACCTTCGTACGACATATTGTAGTTGTAATCTGCTGTTTTATTGTAGCCAAATGCAAAATTCACAGCCGTGAGCGCACCCGTACCCTCATAAACCTTGAACGATGCACCAAAGTTATTGATAATAAAGCGAGTTCGATTGTTGTCGGAGGTACTATATGCGTTGTAGTTTTTGGCGTGAGCAGCACTCACACCCAACGACACCGAAATTTCGTTGCGCTGATACATTCCGAAGCCCGCAGGGTTATAACCGAAAGATGCCATATCTGCACCCAACGATGTAAACGCTCCACCCATACCCATAGAGCGTGCTGTGCCTATATCTTCACGCTGCGAAAGCGAAACCAACGACGACGCAGGGATAATATCTCTATTTAGGAGTATTCCCGATGTATTTTGTGCCTCTGCCACAACTGTTGTAGCAAGGAGTGTTGCCACCGCTACGAAAAACCGTTTCATTGCCATTTTCTCTTAATTTGTTTAACAACTATCTACCTCGTGAGTTTCCTCCACCAGAGTATGAACCACCACCACTCGAATGAGAACTTCCGCCACCTCCGAATGACGAGCCTCGTGAAGAACTGCTACTACCGCTGCTGCGGTATGATGAACTACCGCTACTGCTGCGATACGATGAACTACCGCTATTATAGCGACTTGACGACGAGCCACTGCTACGATATGCAGGTTGGCTCACACGACCACTTGACGGTTGTGATGGTCGTACACTTCCTCCTCTATCCGCAGGGCGAGATGCGCCAGGATTGCGACCAACAACCATACCTGGACGGTTGTGATGAACGCCCGTATTACCTACACCTCCGTGATGTGGTGGGTGATTGTGATGCGGAGGTCTGTGAGGTCGGTGGTGGTGATGATGGTGCGAATGATAGTGGTGATAATAATATGGATGGCCCCATCCCCAATACCTGTTCCAACTATAACGATATGGTCTGTTCCAATAGTAGAACGGATCATTCCAACCATAATACCAACCATACGAAGGCACAGCCACTGCTCCCCAAGAGCCAAACATCGAGGTTATGTATTTAGGCTCAACCCAAACCATATCGCCCGAAACCATTACATTGTAGAATGCTGGATCGTATGCCGAGGCGTATTGGAAAGCATCAGAGTAACGCCAAGTGTAGTACGATGACGGCATACGATAGGTTGGCGATGAGAAGCCATACAAACGACGAGCGTATGCACTCTCGTAACTATCCGCCAAGACTGCATCATAGCCGTTTACAACAGCATCCTCCGTTACCGTAAAGCCCTGTTTTGTAGCCTCAGCCTTTATCTGCGCAAGAGTAGCCTCATATTGAGCCTGTTGAGCCTCGTATTGCGCCTTTGCAAGTTCTGCTTCGGCCTTCTGTCGCTCGGCAATAGCCGTCTTATTGTGTATAGCATATAGGTCGTCGGCATAGGTTACGCCCTGCCACGCCGCAGCACAACTCGACAAAAACAGGAGTTGTGCAACCACTGCAATTGATACAAAAAACTTTCTCATAACATTTAGGTTTTACTTACTAAACGAGGAAATCGCCCAATTTAGTATAACAAATATAATGCATATATTTCTAAAATCATAGGCATTTTGTCCGAGAGTTCAAAAAAAATATAAATTATGGAGTCAAATAGTTGTAATTAAAAAATAAATTTGTACATTTGCAACCGCAAAACGGACTGGAAAGATGCCGGAGTGGTCGAACGGGCCGCACTCGAAATGCGGTGTACGGGCAACTGTACCGGGGGTTCGAATCCCTCTCTTTCCGCAAAAATAAAACGGAGCAAGGAGATGTCGATATTATCGGCATCTTTTTGTTTTTGCAGCACTACGCACACAAATTTATTTGTAGGGCGTAGCGATGTGAAAACGAAACCGGGTTGATTTATCAACTCCTTGCGTAGTGCTGATTTTTGCAAGGAGCCCGCCGGCGAGGCAAGGGAAAGACGAGCAGCGCTTGCGCTACGAAGTCAATCCCTCTCTTTCCGCCACAAAGAGCAGTGAAAATCACTGCTCTTTTTTTTTGTGGCAGAAAGAGAGGGATTCGGTCAGTCGGTGGCGTCTTGGGCGACTTGTCTGCGTGTGGCTGTTGTTTGCTATCGCAAATAATTGTCTTTGTCTGATGATTGTCTTTGAAAATAAATTTTCAGCCATCATCAGTCAAAGCCAACAATCTTCGATTGCAACAGCCCCACTTCGGTTGCCTCTCGACTGCTGCGACCGTTCGAATCCGTGATGGAGAATGGGTATGGCAGTGATAATAGGATTTGATGGGGAAACGCACCTTCGGTGCTTAATAGGAGATTATAGGAAAGAACATCTAATCCTATCTAATCCTATCCAATTACAGCGACTGCAAGGTTATGGTGGTGAGAGATGCGCACCTCAATTGGGGCGCTATCAAGAATTGTGGCAGATAGCACGCCCTGTTCAGAAGAGTAGTCTACGATTGAGATATGGGCAACAAAGTCGAGATTACCCTTCGAGTAGTATTTATAGAGAGCCTCCTTGGCGCACCACATCTCGGCATACAAATCGTGCTTCTCGGCTATAATCTGTTCGGCAGAAGAGAGATAGCGTGATGCAACGCCTCTAAAATTGCGTTCCACACTCTCAATATCTATTGCACAGGAGCAATCCGACACCACAAGTGCCACATAATCTCGACTATGCGATACACTGATATAAGTACCCTCTATATCAACCCTTGGAGCGCCATACTCATCGTGAGAGATTTGACATTCGCCCAACTCTCTACGCACAAGTGCTCTCCAAGCCAACACCTCGCACCTTCGGCTCGTTGCACCAAAATGCTCAACGAAGGTCAAATCCTCCGCTGTGGCACCGCTGCGTAGCACCTCTTCCGTAGCAATTCGTTCTATAACGACACGGCTACTCATTACGACTGATTATGATTTTAATCTTATCGATACGATGTCCCTCCATCGCCTCTACAATAAATCGTATTCCGTGAGCCGACACCTCGTCGCCCTTCTTCAAGAAGTTGCGATTTATTTCGAGCATCAACCCTGCGATTGTCTCGGCACGCCCCTGAATATCCTCGAAAATATCATCATCAAGGTCGAGTACTCGCACCACATCGACAATATGAGTTTTACCCTCGAACAGATAGGTATTCTCGTTCAGGCGCTTATAAAAAGACTCGTCAACATCACTCTCGTCGGAAATCTCACCGACAACCTCCTCCAAGATATCCTCCAACGAGATTAGGCCCTGTGTTGCGCCATACTCATCCACCACAATTGCCATATGGAACTTCTGACGCTGAAAATCTTCCAGCACAGCCGTAACTCGCTTGTGCATAGGCACAAAGTATGGCTCTCGAATAAGGCGTTGCCAGCCAAATTCATCGCCCTTGGAGATATGTTCGAGCAAATCCTTCACAAAGATTACGCCCTTAATGTCGTCGATATCCTCATTATATACCGGCAATCGCGAGTATCCCGTTTCGGTAATAACTCGCTTCACCTCCGTGAAAGTCATTGTCTGCTCCACCGCCTTGATATCAATTCGAGGGCGCATAATATCCTCTACCTCTCGTGAGGCAATGCCCACAATACCCGACAAAATTCTCTGCTCTTCACTCTCTGGCTCGGTGGTCATATCTACCGCATCTGCCAACTCCTCAATGGATATATTATCGGCATTTGGAGTGGCAAGTTTACCAAAACGGCCACTCGTATTTATCAGAATATAGGAGAATGGATAGAACAGTACACGGAGTATCGACAACGGCTGTGAGAAAGCCAAAGCGACCTTAACATTCGAGGTTTGCGCCACAATTTTAGGCAAAATTTCGCCAAAAAGGAGCAACAAGAATGTTACCAGCACTCCCGTAACCAGAAACTCCACCGTAGCGTTGTTAAAGTGGAACATCATACTCACCACCTTCGACGAGCATATTACAATAGCGATATTGACCAGATTATTCACAACAAGGATTGTAGCGAGCAAAGAGTCGCTATTTTTCAGCAACTTCATAACGCTCTCCGACGCCAACGAGTTGCGTTGCTTAATCTGGCGCATATCTGATGGAAGAAGCGAGAAAAACGCCACCTCTGATGCCGACATCATTCCCGACACCATCAGCAACAATACTGTTACCACCATCAATACTATCGCCTCAATTGGGCAACCTATATACTCTATCATTCCCATATAAGACTATCTAAAATAGTGCTGGCATATCAGCACTGCTATTTGTAGAGGTATCCTTATCGCCACCTATTGAGTGCGCCTTTACAGCCGTCGAAAGCACTACGCCGTGCGTAATATAGGCTGGCGTACGCTTACACTCCTCAATCTCGGCAAAGTTGCGCGACGGACGAACTATCGGCGCAGGAGCCGAGCGATATGGTACAACTGGTTTAGGGGCAGGCGTTGGTTGCTTCTCACCCTCTACATCTATGGTTGCCGGCTCAGGAGTAGGCTCCTCGACAATTCGAGTATCTTCGTTCGATTCGTTCTTTATAACAATTGGACCTCCGAGTGAGTCGTTGTCGAAACCCGTAGCCACTATCACAACCTCAATCTCGTCCTCGTTGAGATTTGGTTTGATACTAACACCCCAAATAATGTTTGTATAGCGAACATTTCCCTTCTCGTCCTCACTCTTGGCGTGGTGTTGCACACGGTCACGAACACGGTGCGCCTCGTTAAGAGTCAACCCCTCAGCACTTGACACCGAGATATTTATCAGCACATTGCGAGAGCCACTAATCGACACATTTCCGAAAAGTGGCGATGTCAAAATTTTATCGATGACCTTATCGGCTCTATCCTCACCCGTTTCGGTGGCAACACCCATAACTGCGCTACCACTGCCTCGCATAACTGTGCAGACATCCGAAAAATCGACATTTACCAGATTGCTCTTATGGGTAATAATCTCGGCTATGCCCTTTGCAGCAAATGCCACAACATCGTTAGCCCTACCGAAGCCCGTAGAGGCAGGGAGGTGGCCATAAAGTTGGTCTATGGCATCATTGCTCAATACAATAATCGCATCGACATGCTTGCGCAACTTCTCGATACCAGCATTTGCCTGTGCCGTACGATGAGGGCCTTCATTGCTTGGTGGCGTAGTAACGATAGCCACAGTCAAGATGCCCATCTCGTGCGCCAACTCCGCAATCACTGGCGTAGCACCCGTGCCTGTACCGGCACCCATACCTGCTGCCAAGAAGAGCATCTCGGTACCTCGTGCCTGCAACAAATCACGAATCTTATCGAGTGCTGCAACAGCAGCCTCTGCACCCTTCTCTGCAACATTACCTGCTCCAAGACCTCTACCCATAAGGATACGGTTTTCGGAGGCGATATGGAGTTTATCCAAGTCGTCTTTATCGGTATTGCAAGCGGCAAGATTGACTCCCTCAATCTGCATCTCCCACATATGTTCGATGGCGTTTGCTCCCGCACCACCTACACCCATCGCCATAATGCGTGAAGGTTGGCTCTTCATCGACACAAGATCATTCAATATGCTATACTCTTCCATTCCCTCTTCTCCTCTACTATTAAATAAGTTCATCCGTCGTAAATGCGTCGTCAACCCATCTACGGATGCGAGTCCACAAACTTCCCTCTGATTTTTTGTTCGGTGTTAACTCCTTCGCTGGCTCCGGTTCAACGATCTCCTCCTCAGGAGTTGTAGGCGTATTATCCTTCTCCTCAACATTATCCTCAACGCCACTCTCTTTCTCATTGGTTGGAGTGGTTTTAGGCTCTAACTCGTCCGACTTTTCTCGCTTATCGTCTGCTCCTACACCCGAGAATATATCGTTACCACTATTACTTGGTGGAGTGTCTGTTGGCTTATTAGGTTCCTCCTTTGGAGCGCCATTTGGCATAGTCTCGCAAGCGGTATGATTTGCGCCATAGCACAACAAGCCCATAACTACCGACTGCGGAAAGACGCTAATCATCTCCTGCGACTCATCGTCTATGCCATTTATCATATTTGCCAAGCGCACCTCCAACTCCAACTCACGAGCAAAGAGTTTGTCGATGTTATCCAGATATGCCGAGCCTCCCGTAAGCACCACTCCGCAAGGAATCTTGGTGTAGAACTTCGAAGCCTTCAACTCTCGCATTACAAAACCTGCAATATCCTTCAATCGCTCCTCGGCAATCTCGGCGATATTTCGTTGAAGAATCTGTTTACGAGCATTACCAGCGGTCTTGACAGGCACGGTAACATCATCCGGCACCATCGAAGCGATAGCCGAGCCATACTTTCGTTTTAGTGGATCGACATTCCTCTTCGAAGTGCGCAAAAACTCCTGCAAATCGTCGTTAATAGAGCAAGCGCCGATAGGTAACGACGAGAAGTACCACAACTTACCCTCCTTGACAATCGACAAATCGGTCAACTCGCCACCTATATCAACAATTGCCACGCCATCCTCACGCTCGGCTTCGCTCAGCAACACCTGAGGCAGGATAGTTGGGTTTACACACAAACCACTTACCTTCATCTCGGCACGGTAGAGCGCTCGATTAACAAACTCCACCTGCTGTTTTCCTGTGAGCACAAAGAGATAGGTGGCTGATAGTTTACGGCCGTATGCACCTATCGGATTTGCGACATCGTGGTTATCGTTTACACGATAGCGCAAAGGAATTCTATCAATGATAGCATCTCCTCCGCCCGACACAACCATCTCTATACGAGAGTGGAGTTCACGCATCTCATTCTCGGTTACACAGCCAGTTTTATTGTTAATATCGACATAATCCTCGTAGCGCACACAATATACCGAACGCCCAGAGATACCGACATAGGCCGAGTTTAGTTTGCGGCCAAGTTCGCTCTCCAAAGCACTTTTAGCCTTGATTATGGCGTTGCCGAGTTCAATATAGTTGGTGATTTCGCCATCTTTGACGCAACCCTCAACCTCTTGCACCTCGACACCAGCAACCGAGACAGTGCCGTTGTCATTACGAACACCCACAGCCATCACCACATTTGACGAGCCTATATCTATACCAACTATGTAATCCTTGACCTCCATCTCTACTCCGTACAAATTATCTGTTTCTTATATCTCAAATCTACTTTTTTATATCTATCCCAACCAAATTGCGAGAGTCCTTCATCGTAGTACTTCTGCAACTTCGAGAGTTTCACCTCTCTGTCTGCCAGCGTTCCGAACTCCACAATAAAATCTCCACTGCGAGGTATCAAGCGAAGCGAAATCTCACCCAACGAGGTGGTATCCGCCACATACTGCACAATCTCGGAACCCCAAAAAGAGTCGTGCTCAATCTGCGATACAAAGTTAATCAGATTAGCAAAATCATCATAGCGTTTCTCTATCTTTTTTTTCCGACTCTCAACTTTATGCTTATCCTTATTGAGCAGCAATAGACGAGATGCAATCTCTGCCTCTGTCTTGACCTGTTTGTCAATCTCCATTTTGATACCTACCAGACGCAGTTTATACTCTTCCTCACTCCCAAATAGACGCTCGAAAACCCCTTTTTTCCTACTCTTTTTCAACTCATCTATACGAGCATTGCAGCGACGCTTCTCCTGCTTGGCGACAGCAATGGCATTGCATACCGCAGCAAGTTTCTCATCTTCGAGAGCCATCAAATACTCGAAATTGGTCAATAGCCTACCCTCGAAATCGGTCTTAAACATCGGTTTGTAGCATCCAGTTATGACTGGCGCATAGTAGGCTCCACCACGAGGAGAGTGAAATATATCGCCCTCGCCAGTGATGTAGGAGTTGTAACCACCACAAAGCAGGCGCACCAAGGGTTTATGCTGTCGAATGTCTATGTGTAACTCACCCGAATATGTGGTATAGACATCGACATCTCGCACAAAGCCACACTTCATTATATGCTCCGAGATTGTTACCGCATCTATGCTATCTACCACAACATTTTCGAGCGCAAATTTACCGTTGTTCAGATAGTTACGCATCTGTGGTACAGAGGTAAACCTGCAAAGGTCGGCACTATCTGGCAACGATATAACAACTTGCTCTACTCGTTGTGTACTGCGGTTGCGTTGTGCAAGATTTGAGGCATAGCAGATGTAGGCGACAATCAATGCCACCGCCAACAAAAATCCTACTACCCTGACTATCTTACGCCACATACAATTCAAATTGAGAGTTGAGAGTTGAGAATTGAGAATTATTTTTCCGTTTTTCGTTTAATTGTCTCTGCAATATCGTTGCAACAAGCATCAATGTTTCCTGCTCCGAAGGATACAACAACATCGGTCGTCATCTCGCCAATGGTCTGCGCCAACGCCTCACGCTCTATAATTCGGCATGGTTTCACCACAAGGTTGGCAATTATCTCGGTTGTGATACCCTCGATAGGTAACTCTCGTGCAGGATATATCGGCAAGAGAACAACCTCGTCAGCCTCGTTCAATGCCTCGGCAAACTCCTCATACAAATCTCTTGTGCGAGTGTAGAGGTGCGGTTGGAAAATCGCCGTAACCTTGCGAGAAGGGAACATCTGCTTGACCGAGGTAATCGTGGCAGCCAACTCCCTCGGATGGTGAGCATAGTCGTCCATATATACCGCACTCGGAGTGTTCACATAGAACTCAAATCTACGCTTCACGCCCGAAAACTCTCGCAACGCCTTACGCAGTGCATCGTGGTCTTTCAAATCTCGCTCCACTGCCCAAAGCAGAGCCACCGCAGCCACCGAATTTTCGATATTCACCCAACCTGGAATGCCAAGTGTGCAACCCTCAACAACCCCAGTCGGAGTAACTATATCATAGCGGTAGTAGCCACCCTCCAACAACTCCACATTGCGGGCGTAGAAGTCGCACTCCTCGTTGTAGGAGTAGCGATAGACCGAAATTTTATCGTTCGTAATCGCCACATCAACGCCTTTTTTCATAATCAGCACGCCACCCTCTTTTATCTGTGAGATAAACTGCGAGAACGCCTCCTTGACCTTTTCGTGAGTGCCATAGATGTCGAGGTGGTCAGCATCTGCCGAGGTTACCACCGCAGCATCGGGATAGAGTTGCAGGAACGAACGGTCAAACTCGTCTGCCTCAACAACAAATCTATCGCCCTTGCCCAGCACCAAGTTCGAGCCAAAATTCTTCGATATACCTCCCAAGAAGGCCGAGCCCTCGCCCGACACATAGTGGTTGAGCCAAGCGGTTAAGGTTGAAGTGGAGGTCTTTCCGTGCGTACCCGACACCGCCTGCACATATTTGCCCTGCGAGAGTAGACCGAGCACCTGTGAGCGTTTCTTAATCTCAAAACCCTCCTCACGGAACATAGCCTGTTCCGAGTGGTCAGCAGGAATTGCCGGGGTGTAGATTACCACCGTATGCTCCTTATCGAGGAACGCATCGGGAATAAGTCGTACATCGTCTTCGTAGTGTACCTCTGCACCCTCCGCCTCCAAACTACGGGTAAGGTCGGTTGCCGTACGGTCATAGCCTGCCACTTGCCAACCTTCGTGCAAGAAGTAGCGAGCCAATGCGCTCATTCCGATGCCGCCAATACCCAAGAAATATACCCTATCTTTCATCTTTCGACTCTACGCTTTAATCTGCTTTACTATCTCATCTGCCACTCTATCCGCAGCATCGGGAGTAGCCAACTTTGCGATATTATTCGACAACTTCGAGAGCAACGCCTCGTCTGCAACCATCTTCAACGCTGTTGCGATACCGCAATCCACAGCCTCGGCATCTCGCACCATCATAGCCGCACCCTTATCTACCAAAGCCTTTGCATTCTTTGTCTGGTGGTCCTCCGCCACATTTGGCGACGGCACAAAGAGTGTAGGCTTCTTCGCCAAGCACAACTCCGACACGGTGCAAGCACCACTACGAGAGATTACAACATCGGCAACCTCATAGGCGTAGTCCATTCTATCGATAAACGGCACGAGTGTAATGCCCTTGGTCGGATAGTTCGCAAAGAACTCTCGCATCTCCTTCTCGTAGAAACGGCCTGTCTGCCAGATAACCTGTACTGGGGCTTCACCTCCAAGGGTTACAATCCACGACTTCATCATATTGTTCAATGTGCGAGTGCCAAGTGAGCCTCCCACAATCAATATCGAAGGTTTACCCTCCTCCAAACCATAGTGAGCAAATGCCGCTTTACGGTCAATATCGCCCTTGCCAAAGGCACTTCTCAGAGGATTTCCCGTCAGGACAATTTTCTCTTTATCGAAAAATCGCTCCATACCATCGTATGCCACGCAAACGCTCTTGGCACGACCGCCAACAATTTTATTCACCAAACCCGCATAGGAGTTCTGCTCCTGAATGATTGTCGGAACACCCATCATCTGCGCCACAAATACGATTGGTGCGCTTGCATAACCACCAAAGCCTGCAACAACATCGGGCTTAAACTCCTTGATGATACGACGAGCCTGATTGAGGCTGCGCAACAAGTAGTATGGAAGCAGAAAGTTCTTCCAAGTGAAACGGCGTTGCAAGCCGACGATATTCAACCCTTTGATATTGTAACCCAAGTTTGGGATTAACGACATCTCCATCTTACCCTCGGCACCCACAAAGAGGATTTCGACCTCCTCGCCAAAGCGTCGTTTCAACGCCTCGGCAACCGATACTGCTGGGTAGATATGACCTCCGGTACCACCTCCGGAAAGAATAACTCTCTTCATTTTGTTGGTGTTTTTAGTACAACAATCCTAATTAACCACAAAAATATGGATTATTCCGATAACTACAAAAGAAAAGCGAGGTGAAATTATAAATTTCACCCCGCCAATACTTTTTTATCTTGGAGAACTACTTTAACACATCGTTTAACAATACCGCCAAACGGTAACCAGCACGAACCATCATCTCATAGTTCAACTCCTCCAACTCATTACGCTCACGGCGTGTCATCTCGTAGGTAGGGTTGATGCGAGAGTACAATTTATTTGCCTCTGAGCCAATCTGTGCAACCCAATCACGAAGTGTACCCTGCGAGTACTCTGCGAACTTATGACCAGAGTTTAACTCCATATCCTCTGCCCACAATGCGCCCGAAGTACCGCCGTGCCAATAGGTGTATGACATCCAAAATCTCGACCACTTAATAGCCGACTTCGTCTTGCGCTTACCAATATCACCAGCATAGCACTGGAACGAGAATTCGGCCTGCGAATGTGGGTGGTTCTCGATACGAACATACGAGAAGTTGTGAATGTCGCACATAAGGTTGATAATCACACGCAAAGCCTTCGTAACCTCGGTCTTTTTGTGATCATTGTGCGCACGAACAACCTCCAAAGCCTGCTCAATAGAGTTAAACGCATCGTAGCCATCTACTGGCAATGGCTTAAACTCGCTGTCGAGATGAAGATAGTGAATCTCCTTGCTGTGCTCTGCTCGCTTCGATCTTTCGAGCATTGTGAGATACATAACATCATCCTCGAAACTCTCACCAAGATACTTGGTAACAAGTTGTTGAGTTGCTGGCGTAAAGTGTTTTGCAGCCAAAAGCACAACACCCTCATCTGGTCTTTTCTCCCAAGCACTCGCCACCGATACGGTCAACGCAAGCGCCAAAATAAGAAATATCTTTTTCATACTCTATCTCTCCTACTCTTTGAAAATCTCATTTAGTACATACGCCAAACGATATGCCGCCTTCACAGCCATCTCGTCAGCCAACTCCAACACATCAGCCTTATCCTTATCCGAAAGATATGCTATATCGGTATCCTCTGGTGTAATAGCATAGGCACGATGAGCCTGCTTGATAATATCACGACCCCAGTATGCGAAATTACCCTTCTTGATAATCTTCTTCTCCTGCTTTGGAGTGATGTTATCTACCACCGAAGTATACTTCTCGTAAGTCCAGCCCTTACGCTGAAATGCTGGCGAAGCGTCCCAGAAACCGTGCATTGACTGCTTCTTGCCCTTACGCAACAACGAATAACGATAATCTGGATAGTACTTCTTAGGGAAGCCTACATGCACTGGACAGTGCATATCAGGCAATGAGTGAACGAGTATCAATAAATGGTGGTGCACCAGCGAATCGGGCAAATTCTTATAGTTGCCATTGCCCATCTCCTTCATAATCTCGTGAAGTTGTCCCATCGACTTACCATTACCCTTCTCCCAATCTACATCACCATTAGCACCCACGGTAAATCCGTGCCACTCATTTGTTGGGTGGAATGGGGGTACTGCACGCCAATGATCCATCCACGATGAATACCACGGCAATGTATGTTTCAAATAACGACGACACTCCGCCTTTGCGTGTGGAGTGAGATGTTGCTCAGCCATATACGCAATTGCGCCGTGACCGAATGTTCCCCACGCCTTTGCACTTTGAACGCTAAAAATCGTCACAAGTGCAAGCACCGAAACTAAAATTCTTTTCATTGTTAGTAGGTTTTATTTTTTATTTGAAAATATCGTTCAAAAGTGCAGCCAAGCGGTAGCCTGCCTTTGCCAAGCACTTGGTGTGGAGGTACTCGTACTGCAAAATCACCTTAACGCGGACCTCGTCACCATTACCTCCTGTATAGAAGTCTTTGAGTGCATAAAGAACATCTCTACCGCCCTCTTCAACCCACTCACGAGGTGTTCCCTTCGAGTAAGCCTCCTTCATTCCACGAGCATAAATGTCAATATCCTCGCCATAGTAGGTTGGAGTAAAGATGTAGTAACGGCTCGACCACGCTCCGTCCCACTGACGATGCCAATTTACATTCCAACTAGCACTTCGCTTGCTTGTAAGTTCATCCCATATACGGAATGTGAAGCCTCTGGTCTGGTCATATCCATCGATATAGATGTGAGAGAGGCAGTGCAAATCCTGCGTAAGGTGAATCACTTTACGCAAAGCAGTTTTCACATCTTCCTCGCTGTGGTTCATTCTGTTACGCAACACCTCGATAGACTTTTCGAGTTGTACAACGCCATCATTCTCGTTGGTTGTAACCGACTTACCCTCAACATTAAGCACTGTTACATGCCAATCTTTTGTGTGTGCATACTCTGGCTGCTTGCGCAATGTATTCACCCATACACACTCTTTATAAATGGTGCTTTGGAGGATATCCTGAACCTCACGCTTTGCCTTATCGGTAAGATACCTCTCTGTGATTGACGAAACGGTCTGATGAGTAAATGTATCAAATGCGAAAACACTATTTGCCACCAACAACATGGCAAACATAATTACTATCTTTTTCATACTCTATTCTCCTCTTATACTTTATTATTTCGACATAATAGAATTGAGAATTGCAGCCAAACGGTAGCCCGCAAATGCCAACTGCTTAAACATGGTATCATCAATCTGCTTACGCTGCTCAGGCGAGAGAGATTTTGTGCTATCGCCCTCCTCCCAATAAGAGTAGGTTTCGAGCATTCTCTCGGCGTTATCCTTCGCCCACTTCGTAGGAGTACCCTTCTGAATCTTTGCAATCTCCTTTGCGCTGTATGTATCACACGCCTTCAAGAAGTTGTCAGCCTTCCACTTTGGATGCATATATGTAGGTGCCGAATCCCAGAACTTGTGGTGGTTAACGCTGGTCTTTCCGTGACGAATTTTAGGAATCTTCGCACCGGTTTTCTTGTGGTAGCCAACATGACAAGGACAGTGCATATCACCTACCATATGGATTATAAATTTAAGATTTACAGCCACCAACGAGTCTGTCATATTGAGGTACTTACCCTTCGACATCTCACCAGTAATACGCTCCAACTGGGTTACAACATCACGGCTGATATTGCGCTTAATACCAATTGTGTTGTAGTTCTCGTCAACATGGTTCATATGCCAATGTGTTGACTCCTGGAATGGGAAGGTGTTGCGCCAATAGTCCTGCCACAACGAGTAGTGAGTAACCTTGTGACGAAGATACTTCTCACACTTTGCCTTTGTCTCAGGGGTGAGATGTTGCTCTGCAACATAAGCCACAATGTGGTGACCTACCAAACCCCAAGCCTTTGCACTCTGCACGCCCATAATCATCATAAGCGCAAGAGCGACAACCATAATTCTGCTCTTCATAGTAGTTTAGTTTTTAATCGTTTATCATTTATTTGAAAATATCGTTCAAAAGTGCAGCCAAGCGATAGCCTGCCTTTGCCATACACTTGGTATGGAGGTACTCATAAAGTTGATGTACCTGTGTAGGCACAGTTGCCTCCGGATAGAAATCCTCCAATGCACGGACTACATCTTCTCCGCCATTCTCAACCCAAAAGCGAGGAGTTCCCTTCTCGTACTCGGCACGCTTGTTACGAGCATAGATATCAATATCCTTGGCATAGTACTGTGTTGAAAATACAGAATAACGACCAAGATAAGCCTTCTCCCAGAGGTTATACCACTGAGATTTCCAATCCCTGCGGCGCTTATCGGTCAACTCATTCCAGTGATAGTACATAAAGCCTTTGGTATCCTCGTTGCCCTCGATAATGATATGCGAGAGGCAGTGCAAATCACCAACAAGGTGTATCACCGTACGCAACGACGCCAACACCAACGAGTCGCTCTCGTTCTTGCGATTACGCAACACAGCAATCGACTTTTCGAGTTGCACAACGCCATCATTCTCTTCCATTGTAGTAGACTTACCCGCGTCATTGAGATAGGTCTTCTCCCAAAGTTTTGTATGCTGGTAGTCAGGATGTTTGCGCACCTCCATAAGCCAGCCCGATGCTGCTACAATATCCGAATCGAGTATTCGCTCAACCTTCTTTCTTGCTCCGTCTGTCAGATACATATCAGCCAACTGTGCAATGGTCTGGTGGCCATAAAGTGTGTAAGCCGAGGCCTCTGTTGCTACTGCAACCAACGCCAAAACTGCAATTATAATCTTCTTCATACTATCTTGCCAATTTAATTATTTGCTAAAAATTTTATTCAAAATAGCAGCCATACGGTAACCACCATAGGTCAACTGCTCGTGTGTTATATTCTGAATCTTCTCGTGTTGCTCTGCGCTCATATTTTTATACTCCTCGTGACGCTCCCAATACGAGAATGTCTCCACCATCTTGTGTGCATTGTCGAGTCCCCACTTCGAAGGTGTACCCTTCTGAATCTTCTTAATCTCCTTTGGTGAGTAGGTGTCGCACGCTTTATGGAAATCTTCGAGTTTCCACTTTGGGTGTATCAACTGTGGTACTGCATCCCAGAACTTGTGACGGTCGTACTTCTTACCTTTGAAAAACATCGAACGATGCTTAAATCCAGACGCCTTATCGTAGCCTACATGGCAAGGACAGTGCATATCGGCAGCCATATGGATGATAAGTTTGAGGTTTACAGCAACCAACGAGTCTGACAACTTGTGATACTTACCTTTGCCCATCTCCTTGATTAAGCGCTCCAACTGGGTTACTGCGTCACGAGTAATAACGCCACCCTTGCCCTTTGTATTGAAGTCGACATCCACATAGTTCATATGCCAGTGGGTAATCTCTTCGAATGGGTGGCTATTACGCCAATAGTCCTGCCACGACGAGTAGTGAGGTAACGAGTGCTGCAAATAGTGCTCACACTTTGCCTTTGCCTCAGGCGTAAGGTGCTGTTCAGCAATGTAGGCCGAAATATGGTGCCCCCAAGTAGCCCAAGCCATAGCACGCTGTGTACTCATAGATGCTACAAGCATCAACAGAATAATTGAAAGTTTTCTCTTCATAATTTTAATTTATTAGTTATTTATTTGGATTTATACTCTTATTTTATGCTATTCAGTAGTGTCGCAAGGCGGAACGCTGCTCTATACATCGCCATATTATTCTGCTCCTCCAACTTCACAATCTCCAATCTATTAACATTGCTCTCGGGCTTAAATACCGAAAGCGGAGCGAGTGCCACCTCTCCGGTCTGCTCAGTCCATTTGCGAGGCTCTATTGACGCACCTTTATACTCTTTTGCCATACCCTTGGTCGCAATCGTCCAGTCGTAGAGGTACATCTCGGCAGAGAAGGCTCCGTGCGAAGTGTGGAACTCGCTATGCCACACATCCTGCCACTTTCGCTTATCCACCTTATGCCAGCGAGAGCCCTTTGGAAGACCATTATCACGGTCAAACGAGAAATCTGCTTCGAGATGTTTCGCCACAAGGATATTTCCTGGGCAGTGAATATCCACGGTCATCTCCACCGCAGTTTTCAAGGCCTGTCTACGCTCCTCGGCAGTCGCCCCCTTCTGCGAGAGGGTTGCAATAGCCTTTTCGAGGCGAACAACCGCATCGGCAGCCTCCGTAGTTACCGACTTTCCATTCTCGTCGAGGTGAGTCTTACTCTTGCCACCATTTTCGAACTCAATCGAGCAAAGCGGTGCGCCCAAAATGGCCTCGACCTCTCTCCTCTCTCTGTTTGTCATATTCTGCTCGGCAAACATCAATATCGCCTTGTTGACCTCGGCGCACCAAGCAAATGCCTCGACCGACGCCATCAAAGCCACCATCGTAACTATATATCGCAAACCTCTCATAGCACCCCTCCTATTTGAAAATTTGGTTAATAAAGTGTGCAAGGCGATAGCCTGCGTCGATATATAACTGATCCGTAATCTCCTTTATGCGGAGTTTGTTGTGCTCTGGCAAATCATTATAGTCAATGGTCGGTGAGAGCAACTTATAGGTCTCACGGAAGAGCGATGTATTCGCCATTATCCAATCCTTCATATCGCCCTTGCATAACTCGGCAACCTCATTTTCGGTCAAGTGGCAATATCTTTGGCGGAACTCCCACGCTGTCTTATTCTTATTGAAACGGCCAAAAGCCTTATCAATATAGCCGTGATAGCGTAAAGGCTTTCCACCCTCCTGCATCGCAAACTGCGCCTGATCGTCAAAGAATAGGTGTCCTGGGCAGTGCATATCTCCTACCATATGAATGATACACTTCAAATTCACCGACACAGCCGAATCGGGCAAATGGCGATAATCCTTCATCGCCTTTTGCAACTGCTCCAAACGAGCCACTCCGTGATCATCCATCGTAAGCGGAGCGCCAAAATATGCGGCATCGCCCACAAGTTCGCCTGGGATAAACTCTCCGTTCTTCAAGCCCACAGCGTGCCAACGAGCCGTATGGTGATACTCCTCCGAGTAGCGCCATCTATCCATCCACGAAGCGTAGTAGGCTAACGAGTGGCCGAGGTACTTATCACACATTCTGCGAGCCTTTGGAGTGAGATTTTGATCGGCAATATGAGCAATAACGCAGTGCCCCTTAGAACTCCAAGCCGAAGCCTGCGACACCGACAAAATTGCTACGAAAGCCACTATCAAATTCAACAATCTCCTCATCTCTACTCCCTATTTTTAGAGTCTATACATATCGTTACGGGGCCATCATTCACCAATGACACCTGCATATCTGCGCCAAACTCACCGTGCTCAACCTCCGTACCAAGAGTCGTAGCCAAAGCCGCCAAGAACCTCTCGTACATAGGTCTTGAAATCGCCTCTTTTGCCGAGCGGATATACGATGGGCGATTTCCCTTCTTGGTCGAGGCATAGAGGGTAAATTGACTAATCACTATTGCCCTGCCATCCGCCTGCTGAATATCGAGATTCATCACTCCATTCTCATCATCAAAGATGCGCAAGCGTGAAATTTTTCCGCACAGCCAATCTATATCCTCCTGCGTATCTGCCTCCTCCACGCCAAGCAAAATCGCCAAGCCTTTGCCTATTTCGCCGATTATCTTACCCTCAACCTCGACACTACAACGCTGAACTCTTTGTATTACGACACGCATTTGGAATTAGTATTAAAGAGTGTTATTGTTATCGGCAAAAAATTTCCAAAGGTTATCATCAGTCGGCACGGGAGCAACAATCTCGACCAACTCCTTACGCACGGGGTGCATAAACGCCAACGATCGAGAGTGAAGCGAGATACCACCATTCGGATTTGAACGCTTCGCACCATACTTCAAATCGCCCTTTATCGGACAACCGATTTTCGACAACTGACAACGGATTTGATGATGACGACCAGTCAAAAGTTCAACATCCAGCAAGGTGTAGCGGTCGCTACAACCAATCATCTCGTAGTTCAACTTCGCCTCCTTCGCATCTTTGCGAGGAGCATTGTAGGCGTGCGAGCGATTGGTCTTGCCATCACGCAAGATATAGTGGCGGAGGCTACCCTGCTCGGTTGTAGGTCGAGCCTCCACGATTGCCCAATAGTGTTTTTTGATTTCGCCCTTGCGTATCATCTCGTTCAGGCGCACCAACGCCTTCGAGGTCTTGGCAAACAAGACCGCACCGCTTACAGGGCGGTCAATACGATGCACCACACCGAGGAAAACATCGCCCGGCTTGTGGTCACGCACCTTCAAAAAGGCTTTCAAGTAGTTTTCGAGCGCATCGTCGCTCGTTTTATCGGGTTGCACAAGGTCGCCCACTCGCTTATTCACAACAAGCAAGTGATTATCCTCATACAAAATATCGTTCGGGTTAAACATCTTATTCAGTTAGTAGTTAGTAGTGAGTAGAGAGTAGTTTTTTAGAGTTGAAATGTAAATGGAAGCAATAATTTTGCACTTTCGACAATCGTTGCCGAGCCGTTACCACTCATTACCACTCGAATTGGCGAGCCCTGCCTACGCTCAACATCGAGAATAACCTGACGACAACCACCACAAGGATAGCACTCTCGTTCCGAAGGGTTCGATGCTATCGCCAACGACACAATAGGATCGTCAGCATAGTTCGCCTCCACAAAGTAGAGCAATGAACGCTCTGCACACAAGCCCGAAGGGAAAACCTCGCTCTCGGAGTTAGCAGCGTGCAAAACCTTTCCACTCTGCAAGCGCACCGCAGCACCGACCTTAAAGCCTGAGTATTTGGCAAATGCCAACTTCGTAGCCTTCTGCGCCTCGGCAACAAGTTCACGGTCTGCAACAGGCAAATCCTCAATCTGATTAGCCTTAATATACTTCAACTCCAAACTCTTCTCCATAATCAGTACTTTTTATTACTTGCAAATATAACTAATTTCTCGCAAATAAGCGAACTAAATAGTATAAAAATACTATTTTTGTGCCAAAATTTTTCAATTATGTACTCTTGGGGCGACGATAGACGATATAACAGTTACTCGGCATACTTCCGCCGACACTTCGGTGAGCGTGTTCAGAAGGTAGCGATAAATGCTGGTTTTTCCTGCCCAAATCGTGACGGAAAAGTAGGTTTTGGAGGTTGCACTTTTTGCAACAACGAGGCCTTCACGCCATCGTATTGCCAGCCCTCAAAAAGTATAACCCAGCAGATTGAAGAAGGCATCGAATTTCACCGTCGACGCTACCGTACTGCATCGAAGTATCTTGCTTATTTTCAGTCATTTTCGAACACATACGCACCACTCGAAGTGTTGCGTAAACGATACTCCGAAGCACTCTCTCACCCAGAGGTCGTTGGGGCTGTAATTGGCACTCGCCCCGACTGTGTTTCGGAGGAGATTTTGGACTATTTTGCCGAACTTGCCAAGGAGCACTACATCACCATCGAATATGGCATAGAATCGACCTACAATTCGACATTAAAAGCGATAAATAGAGGGCACGATTTCGAGTGCGCAGAGCGTGCCGTAAAGATGACTGCCGAGCGAGGTTTAGCCGTAGGTGCACACTTTGTTTTAGGGTTACCAGGCGAAACAGACGAAATGATTTTGGAGCAGGTGCAACGCATTAATGCTCTACCACTTACAACAATAAAATTCCACCAGTTACAAGTCTTCAAGGGCACGACAATGGAGCGTGAATACGACGAACATCCAGAGCGTTTTCGATTCTGGGAATTGGAGGAGTATCTCGACCTATTTACCGAGATTTTGCGTCGTCTGCGCCCCGACATTGTGGTCGAGCGCTTTGCTTCGGAGGCTCCTCCACGCTACCACTATGGTCGTAATTGGGGCTTGGTACGCAACGAAACACTATGGACAATGCTCGAAAAACGCCTCACCGAGCGCAACGCCTACCAAGGCGAACTCTACCGAGAGTAATTTTATCTTGCGACTTTTCCCCGCCAGAACGATTTTTATAAAAACACAAAAGGATTTCCTCTATTGAGAAAATCCTTTTGTATTAGGAGTTACCTCCTAAATACATAGTAGCGACTATTTCATATACTCTGCTACCTGATCAACTGGTACGATTGCCTCCTTGAAAATGTAGGCACCAGTCTTCTCCGACTTAACCATCTTGATGCACTTGGTGAACTGCTTACCAACACCAGTACGAAGGGTTGCGACTGCTTTCTTTGCCATAAATCAA
>JAGCLL010000139.1 GCA_017647025.1 Alistipes sp.
CCTCAATCCAGTATCGGTGGATGTTAAGAAGAAGAAGTATTGCCGCTTCAAGAAGTTGGGCATTAAGTATGTAGATTACAAGGATGGTGAGTTCTTGAAGAAGTTCCTCAACGAGCAGGGTAAGATCCTTCCTCGTCGTCTTACAGGTACTTCGCAGAAGTTCCAGAAGAAGGTGGCTCAGGCTGTTAAGCGTGCTCGTCACCTCGCAATTTTGCCATTCGTAACCGATTGCATGAAATAATAAGGAGGAGAAGCACTATGGAGATTATTTTGATTAAGGATGTAGAGAACCTCGGATACGCAAACGACATCGTTTCGGTTAAGCCAGGTTATGCGAACAACTACCTCATTCCACAGGGTTTCGCAAAGGCTGCTACTGCTTCTGCAAAGAAGATTTTGGCAGAGAACCTCAAACAGCGTGCTCACAAGGATGCTAAAATTTTGGCTGATGCTCAGGCACTCGCTGAGAAACTCGCTAACCTTCCACTCACTTTCGCTGTAAAGGCAGAGGAGGGACGCATCTTCGGTACTATCACTTCGGCTGACATCACTGCTGCTTTGGCAGAGAAGGGTGTTGAGGTTGAGAAGAAGAGTGTATCTGTTGAGGCTATCAACACTGTTGGTGAGTACAAGGCTACCGTTAAACTTCACCGTGAGGTTAAGGCTGAGGTTGCTTTCTCGGTTGTTGCTGAGTAATTTAGTACAATACCTAATAAACAATGCCAAGGGCTTTCGCTCTTGGCATTGTTCTTTTTCTGTGGCGACAGTTCTCTCCTATCGTTCGAGTTGTATCAGGAAGAACGGAGTCATCTCTCGGTATTTGGCATTCTGAAATCTGCGACGACCTTGCTGCACAACCTCGCCCTTCACAGTACCTACAATGTTCATCTGCCATACTGGGCGACCTTTGCGACTTTTGAGTTTCTCCATCTGCGCCTCGTTTAACTTTATGTAGATGGTCTTCTCGCTCTCGGATGGGAGTATCGAGATAGGTTCGAGAGAGAACATACTCATCTTCTTACCCAACATCAACTCTACCGGCTCGTCAAAATCTGCATTTTTGTCTATTAATACCTTTATAGGTATCACGCTATCGTTGAGTGTGAATGTTACGGGCTCGTTGAGGTCGAGCGCTAACGACATACGATAAGGCGAAGGCTCTGCCACATCGAGTGCAAGTTCGGCAGCAGGAATGTGGTGCGTATAGTAGAAGGCTTGCATCATATTATCCACAGGCAGAACATCGGCACGCTCTATGCCCTCCCCGCCAGGATAGTCGAGTTTGACCTCTATTGGAAAACGCTTCACCTCAGCCCCCTTCGGAGAGGTTATCGACACATCCCATCTTCTGCCACTGCGGAGTCGTAGGCTGCTGGTTGTAAAGCCCTTTGGTAATCCTTTGACAATGAGGTTGGCAGGGCGCTTTACCCTTCCATTTATATCGACACGGAAGGTGGATGTGCCACCCGATGGTATGGTGATGTTGGCTGGCGACACAAAGGCTGTGAATGATGGCATCTGCTTGTGGCGACGCAACAGATAGTGATAATCCTTTCCGTAGCCACGATGCAAATCCTCCACTTCGAGCGTCAGCATCTCGGTTATCTTCGGGGTGTATTTAAGAATTGGGTCGGCGTGGAATGTCATCAAACCCTGAATAGGATCTTCTGTATCGTCAGCCTCGGCAACCACCTCGCCCAATTCGTCACGCAATCGTATTATCGCATCCATTCTCGAACCGTTACGACGACCTATAAGTTCGATGATAATCTGCTCGTCCTCGTAGGCTTTGATTTTGTATCGCTTGATTCTTGATTGTGCAGTCAGCGAGTCGGCTATGGCAACGCTTGTGGTCAATTCTGCACCCTCTTTCGGGCAATGAATAAGCCTCTTGCCTTTTGGTAAGGCGTAGAATGATACGCAGTTCGATGTGCCCGTCTTGTTGGTGAACGAGAGTTGGTGATAGCCATCTTTTTTCACCTTCACGACAGCCTTATTTGTGCCAAGATTTACACCTTCAATCTCTTGTTTAACCTTTTTGCCCGCCACACCATAGGCTGGGTAACGACCTGTTACAAAAGGTATTACACCAAGTTGTATTCTGTAATTGAAATCCTGACGACCTCGGTAGATAGCATCGTGAATCATCAGCGTGTAGTTGCCATCTTTGGGCAATGTGGTGATGATTACCGGGTCTACATTGTGGTGATAATCGTCGGAGTATGCCACCTCCTTGCCACGAGAATCCACAAGTTTTATTACCGGCTGAAACCAGCCCGGCACAGCATCTGCGATGTAAGGTACGAGTTGTCGACCTTTGACCGATGCGACGATGGTATCGCCCTTATAACCCGAAAATCTGAAATAGTCAATTCCGCCGGGGCTCACCTGACCGCAAAGCACAGCGGGGAGCGATTCGACCTTGTTAGGTTTTCTCCAAGTGGAGCGCTTCCCCTCCACAAAGTTTGGATAGGATGCAACCTCGAATGGGAGCATATTCGACACTCCTCGTGGACCTTGCAGGCGTAGGTCGTAGACTCCGCACGGAACATTCTCGGCGATTGTGATTTTGATTTTAATCCTATCGGCAAGTTGCGGACTGCTCTGGTCGTTTAGTCTTCTGCGCTTCTTCTTCTCGGCGGCACTCTCCACGATAGGCTCCAACTCACCTCGAATACCTGGGTGGCTGAAAAAGACCTTGGTTGCTCTGTTTATGTTCAGACCTCCCGCTTCTATTTCGACGGAGGTACCCACCTGACCACCCGCAGGAAAGAGGTAACCCAATGATAGTTTCTGCGCATAGAGCGATGTTGTCAATAGGGCGCAGAAAATGGCTAATATAATCCTTCTACTTCTCATAAGATGGCTTCTTTACATCAATAATCTCGTACAATAAACCGTTGCTCTTTTTGTTGTTCAGCAGTGACGGTAATATCGGCAAATCTCCCTCCGATACATGGGGTAGAGTGCCGTACGGGTCTATACCCATAAGCAGATAGACCGTACCAATTAGGTCGCAAGGTTGTACAGGTCGCTCGGCGACATTCTCTCCCGTTTTGTCGCTCTTGCCAACCACTTTTCCACCTTGGAAACCACCGCCAGCGACCAGGTAACTAAATACTCTGCCGAAGTGGGCACGACCACCATTCCAAGGCGCTTCCCACAACACCTTTGGTGTTCTTCCGAACTCGCCACCGCAGAGCACTATCGTACTATCGAGCAGACCTCGCTCGTCGAGGTCTATAAGTAGTGCCGAGAGGGCTTTATCCAGATTTGTCAACATCGAGTTCATCTTCTGGAAGTGCTTCTTGTGGGTATCCCAGCCCGTTGTGCGGACATTTACGAATGGCACACCCGCCTCCACCAGTTTGCGTGCGACAAGGCACGACTGACCGATACGGCTCTTACCATATCGTTGGCGTACGGAGTCGGGCTCGTTGGCGAGGTTGAACAACTCACGACTCTCGCCCCAAATAAACTCCATATTTATGGCTCTTAATGAGTCGAGTTCACGCTTTGCCATCGGCTCTGTTTCGAACTTTTGGAGCAGAGCCATTCGCTTGTTCATTCGCTCTTGGTCGATATACTTGTTTACGACGCCTTCAACCTCATACGCTGCCGATTCAGGGCGACCTCCCGTGTCGAATGACTTGTATTCGTTGCCCAAGAAGCCACCTTCGTTAAATCGGCTGTTGGCGCTTGTTACCGAGATATAACTCGGAAGAATACCCTTGTAACTATCCTTCATTTTGTATGAGATGACCGCACCGAATGAAGGGTAGACCACCGCACCTCCCGATGTGTCGCCCGTAATCATTGCGTAGTGTCCCGTCTCGTGGGCGTTACTGCCGTGAGTGAGCGAGCGTACCAACGAGTATTTGTCGGCTATGCCAGCGAGTAGTGGCAACTTCTGACCAATCTCTATGCCCTCGACATTGGTCTTGCAAACCTTGTTGTAACTTCCCGTGTAGTTTCTACCCGCATTGGGTTTAGGATCGAATGTATCGGTCTGCGATGGACCTCCATCCAGATATATCAAAATCACAGACTTCGCTCTTTGAGCATTAGCACCAAATGCGAGGCTTAGTAGTAGAATAATCGTAAGATATATAGTTCTCATAGCGCAGGTTATTAGTGGTTGTAAAGGAACTCATTGCTGTTTATTTGTATCCACATAATGTCGAAAGCAAGTTCCTGTACGGTTAATCCATTCTCTTGCATATACTCCTTGTAGAGCCTTACCTCGTTTGGTGTTACTCTTCTCGACAGCACTCTGAGTGTTATGGCGTTGGCAACATTCAAAACATCGCTATGTTGCTCGCAGATACGCTTCAAAACAGGGCTTCGCCTTATGCGCTTTTCGAGTGCCGAGGAGTTCATCAGGTAGAGCAACTGTCGTGAGGTGATGGAGTTGTTGCGCTGGCTCTCCAACGACACATCTCGTGATACCTTGCCAAAGAGTTCCAACTCCGATGAGGAGACGGTGGCATCGCCAAGGTGTGTTGCACGAGTTGCTGGCGGGTAGAAGGTGAATGGCTCTGGCACACGACTGCTATATCTGCTCCAAATGCCTGTTGCGGATGCCAACGCATCGACAATGACCTCGGCAGGGAGTCGTTGAGGAATATATCCACCCTCAGGTGCCATTGGCGAGTTGAACTCTTCGGAGAGGAGTATCTTTTTGAGGAGAGCCCTCAAATCGTAGTTGTGCTGCACGAAGAAGTCGGTCAACTCCTTCAACTTTTCGGGGTTTGAAGGTTTGTTATCCTCACGCCAATCGTCAGGCTCGTGCACCAAACCCTTGCCGAATACCCAGTACCACATTCGGTTTACCATCACCTCGGCGAAGCGGCGGTTGCTCTTCGAGGTGAGCCAATTAACATACTCCTCACGCCAATCGGTATCACGGCGTAGTTCGAGTTGTGTACCATCTTCCAGCACCACCTTGTGCCAAGGCAACTCCTTGTGAATGTCGAGGTAGATAATCTCCTCTTTCCATTCCTTGGTCGATTTGAATTTCATCTGCGAGAAGCAGAGGTAGCCATTGTCTGTACAATTTCTATTGCCGAGGAAGAGTAGGTTTATGTTGGCATAGTAGTTTTGAGGCGTTCTGCTCTGAAAGCCTCGATAGAAGTTTGCTGCTGGGGCTCGGAAGTTGCTACCTTCGGATATTAGCAACTTGCGCACCATCTCGTCGTATGGTACATTGTGGAGCAACTGCTCGTATATCCATCGGTTGTAGGCCTGCACTCCGTTTGGCCATAGGTTGCTTGGGAACTCCGACTTTATACGCAAGATGTCGCCCCAGTGCATCTGCATATATTTAAGACCGAGTTCGCTCTGAATAAGTCTATTTACCAACGCTTCACGCCTCTTTGGACTCTCGTTGTCGAGAAAACTCACGCACTCCTGCGAGTTGGGCAGTGCGCCCGTTACCGTAAGATATACACGCCTTAAAAAGACCTCATCTCGGCACTGATTTGAGGCTACCGACTGCGCAGCCGATAGCGCCATACAAACTATTAATATCAGGCTCTTTCTCATAGTATCACGATATTAAAATACCCTCTATTTCAACTAAAAGTTCACTTCTACACACATCTGCCAACGAATAGATGGTCGGCGTGTGTGGAAAAACACTCTCTACAACCTCTTTCACCTCTGCAAAATCCTCGCTTCTCTTTATAAAGACTTGGAGTTGCGAGTAGTGTAGATCGTAAGGTTTGCACTCATATCGCACCAAATTCTCCTTCGACACGAGGTGCTCTATATTCTCGATTGTTTTTACGGTCTGCAACTTCGCCGAGTCGTTAGCAATGCTCTCCTCGCCACGAATTGCCGCTGTACCCGACACAAAACAACACACCTCTCCATTGGCTTCAATCAACTTTGCACGCTCGAACTTTGGCGTGCTCTTTATTGCATTCTTGTCATCGTCAACCAATACACTCTTTGAGTAGATGTGTGCTGCCACCTGCAAAGGATTATCGATAGGGTAGATGCCCGTGTTGTCTGCTCTTTGGAAGGCTATGCCTCCAACAATTATACCTTCGCCATCAACGCCTATGCCCGTAGCCGCAGGGTAACCCTTGTGCCAACTACCCTTTGCGTAGTAGGCGGAGCGTGCATCGTTGAACTCCTGATAGTTCTGCTTGCCATTCTTGTGCGCTACGATATTGCCGATGTAGTTCCATTGGCGTACGATGTCATCGACTTCAAAGCCGAATGAGGTGAGGAGTGAGTCTAACTTTTCGAACACCTCATCGCTCTGCTGGCGGACACTTTGAGCGAAGTCAGACGATGGAATACCCTCCACAAAGAGTAATCTCTCCTTGTCGTTCTCGATAAAGCCATAGCAGATGCCCTCTCGCTCCTCTACGATAAGTTTGTCGGCATTGTCAATGGTGTAGATGTTGAGAGTGAGTCCTCCGTTGGGAAATATGTATTGTGGGATTAGTGTTATTGGGACTCGTCTTCCCAATTCACGAGATACAACAGTCCTTAAATTGTCAAGCAGTTGGTGATACTCCATATTGTCGCTTGTGCCACAAAATACAACTCCACAAATATGGTCAACGGGGAGTGAATTAAAGACCATCTTAATGCGATTTGAACTCAAATCGCACACATCGAGAGTTGAGGAATAGATTTTGAATCCCATAGGCTCTGCTGGTTAACACTTACTTATAAGACAAAGTTAAGAATAAAAAGTTAAATTTCAAACTAAAAATAGTTCCGTTCTACGCAAATTATACGCTAATATAACACCACAACCTCCGAAAAAAACAATCGCCAAGCAATAGACTTGGCGATTGTTGTAGTTTTCCGTTTTCCGTTCTCCGTTATTTCTGCGGTGGATAGTCGATAGTGTAGTGCAATCCCACCGACTCTTTGCACTCACGAGCCTGCTTGATTGTAAGGTATGCCACAGCAATCATATTGCGCAACTCGCACAACTCTCGACAAGGCTTGGTGCGGTTGTATAACTCCTCGGTCTCTTGCCAAATTACCGCCAGACGCTTCAAGGCACGCTCCAATCGGAGATTTGAGCGCACGATACCCACATAGTTCGACATAATCGAGCGCAACTCCTTTCTATCCTGCATAACGAGAACCATCTCCTCTGCCTCGGCTGTACCCTCGAAGTCCCAATCTGGAATACCCTCCTGAAACTCCACTTTGTCGAGTTTTGCCAATGCGTGCTCTGCCGCAATAGCCGAATATACAAAGGACTCGGTGAGCGAGTTCGAAGCCAAGCGATTTGCTCCGTGCAAGCCTGTGCAACTGCTCTCACCCAAGACATAAAGACGACGAATTGAACTCTCACCATTGTAGTCCACCTTCACACCTCCGCAGCAGTAGTGCGCCGCAGGGCATACAGGTATCATATCTTTGGTAATATCAATGCCAATCGAAAGACACTTCTCGTAGATGTTAGGGAAGTGGTGCTTGGTCTCCTCAGCAGGCATATGTGTAACATCGAGATAGACAAACTCCTCGCCTCTAATCTTCAACTCGTGGTCAATCGAGCGAGCCACAACATCTCGTGGAGCAAGTGATTTCATCGGATGGTATTTGTGCATAAACTCCTTGCCGTTTTGGAGTCGGAGTACTGCACCATAACCACGCATCGCCTCGGTTATGAGGAATGATGGTCGCTCCCCCGGATTGTAGAGTGCAGTCGGGTGGAACTGAATGAACTGCATATTCTCGGTTACAGCCTTTGCACGGTGACACATTGCGATACCATCACCCGTAGCAACTTTTGGATTGGTCGTTGTATGGTAGATATTACCACAACCGCCCGCTGCTACTACTGTAAACTTTGCAAGGGCTGTGAAAATCTCATTGGTCTTGGTGTTGAGGATATATGCTCCAAAGCAGGCCAAACCTCGTGTGTGGCGTGTTACAATCTCGCCAAGGTGGTGCTGTGTGAGCAAATCGACTGCGAAGTGGTCTTCGAGTACTGTAATGTTTGGGTGGTTGCGCACCTGCTCAATTAGCGCACGCTCAATCTCGGCACCTGTAAGGTCTTGGTAGTGGAGAATACGGTGTTCGGAGTGGCCTCCCTCACGGTGAAGGTCAAATCCTCCATCCTCACGACGGTCAAAGCGAGTACCCCAACGAATCAAATCCTCTGCCGAGCGAGGGGCATTTTTTACGACGATTTCTACCGCCTTCGGGTCGCACTTGCCCGCACCGCAAATCAAAGTGTCTTCGATGTGCTTCTCGAATGTGTCTGGTGCATAGGTTACAGAGCAGATTCCGCCCTGCGCATAGTTGGTGTTACACTCATCGAGTTTACCCTTGGTAACGAGAGTTACGGTTGCGGTGTCGGCAACTTTAAGGGCAAAACCCAAGCCTGCCGAGCCCGAACCGATAACCAAAAAATCACTTTTCATATTTCGTGATAGTTTATTTGTGTTGCAAAGATAAGAAAAATTTTAGTTTTCCGTTCTCCGTTTCAAGCAATCTTTCGACCGCTCGTCTGCCCTCCTTACCGAGCGAAATGGTGTAGTCGTTTACAAAAAGAGATATATGTTTGTCGATTACATCATCCTCCAACTCCTGGGCGTGTGCTTTTACGAACTCTCGTGATAAAAGTGGGTTTTCGAGTGCAAAACGCACACTTTTTGAGAGTAGGTTATCGAATAACGATATTATGTTTTCTGCAATTTCTCGTTTAACGATAATAGCGCCGAGTGGAAGTGGCAGGTTTGTTTCGTTCTCCCATAACTTTCCGAGGTCGGCAACCAACTCCAAATTGCGACGCTCATAGACAAAACGACCTTCGTGAATCAGCACTCCTGCATCCGCTTCGCCACGCTCCACAGCCTCGGCAATCTCCGAAAACAACCTCTGCTCCACCTCCTCAATATCGGGAAAATATCGTTTAAGAAGGGCATTTGCCGTAGTGTTTAATCCAGGCGAGAGAACTTTGCGAATTTTGCCTGTTTCCCCCTTGCGGCGCACCAGAAGTTGCCCATTGCCACGACCGAGCGCCGAGCCACTATCAAGCAAATAATAGTTGTCGGCAACAAGCGGATAGACCGCATAACTGATTTTTGAGATGTCGGGCTCGCCACGCAAAACCCCCTCGTTCAACTCCTCGATGTCGTGGTACTCCACCGCAAGGTCGAAGTCGTGGTCGATGCGACGATTTATGATTGCATCGAAGGCAAAGGTGTCGTTTGGGCAGGGAGAGATATGGAGTGATAGTTTCTTCATCAAAAATCTTCCAAGTTAAGGCTTAAAATTGTTTGGGTGAGATTTTCGAGCGCAAGGTCTATGTTCCAATCTTTGCGTTCCTCGCCTACATAGTTCGATATGGCTCTAATTTCGCCACACTTTACCCCCTCGGCTTGTGCGAGTGAGAAGAGGGCTGCCCCCTCCATATTTTCAATATCGGCTCCGTCAGCCTCCTGCGAGCAGTGGGATACGGTGTTGCTACGCACCATAGGCAAATCCTCGACAATCATCGAAGCGAGATATGAACGGTCGTAACCCGTCGAGAGGTAGGCAAATCGCTCTTCCGTAACCGCTACGACATCGCCCTTTTTGAGGCTGTGGTCGTAGGCTCCCGCAATGCCGCAAAGGAGCAAAGGTTTGCGCTCAGTGCGGAGTATGCGAGCCACCTCGGTAGCAGTCTCAACCGCCCCGATACCGCAGATGCGAATATCGAGGTCGGGACGACGCTCTCTCAAACGAGCAGCCTCCAATGCGGTAGGAAAGAGAAAAATCATACTACTTGCCTATTACTGCTTCGAGTTCCTCAACCGACGATGGGATATGCTTGTCGCCAATCACTCGACCACCCTCGGCTGTAACTACAATATCGTCCTCGATGCGGATACCGCCAAAGTCGCGATACTCCTCCAAGAGGTCGTAGTTTACAATACCTTTATACAAACCCTCTGCCTTCGATTTATCAATCAACGCAGGGATAAAGTAAATGCCCGGCTCGTTGCTCATAACTGTGCCCTCGTGCAACTTCCAAGCGGCACGATATACGCAAGTACCCGATGCGATAGCCCTCTCTTTGAACTCCGAGAAGTCGTAACTGCGCTCGCCCATAGCCTCGCAGTCGTGAACATCCATACCCAAGCCGTGCGACAAGCCGTGAGGCATAAACAAGTACATTGCACCCGCTTCAACTGCATCTTGTGGCGCACCCTTAATCAAGCCTACATCGTGCAACCCCTCCGCCAACGAGAGCAGTGCCTTCTTGTGCACCTCCTCCATATACATTGCGCCAGTCTTCATATTCTTCGGAGCCTCATCGTGCGCACGGAGTACTATCTCGTAAATATCCTTCTGCTTCTGGGTGAACTTGCCCGAAACGGGGTAGGTACGAGTGTGGTCGGAGCAGTAGTTTTCGAGCGACTCGGCTCCCGCATCAACCAAGAGAAGGCGACCATTCTCCAACACACCGTCGCTGTTGAGGTTGTGCAGAGTCTCGCCGTGTTGCGACACAATACTTGGGAACGAAACACCCAAGCCCTGCGCCTTGGCAATACCTTCCATAGCACCGGCAATCTCACGCTCGACAACACCCGCCTTGCACATCTTCATAGCGGTGGTATGCATTGCATATCCGAGTTGGAATGCACGCTCCAAAGCCTCAATCTCCTCGGCAGACTTCACCTCGCGCATCTCGGCTACGGCAAACATCAAATCAACCGACTTGTTGTTGTATAACTCCGAAATTGGCAAGCCCAAAAGACGAGCCAACTCAATTTTGCTCTCGCCACGATATGGTGGAAGAAAGTGGATCTTGCGCCCAAGTTTCAAAGCAGAAGCGATAACGCCATCGAGCGCCTTCAATGGCTGGCAGTTCGCTACTCCCACCTGTGTACCCAACTCCACAAGGCGTGGCTGTGGGCCTGTCCAGATAATATCCTCAACGGTAAAATCGTCGCCAAAGAGCATCTCCTCGCCCGACTCGGCATCTATCACCGCCATCAAGGTTGGCAAGTTCAGACCAAAGTAGTAGAGGAAGGTCGAATCCTGGCGGAAGTAGTAGGCGTTATTCGGATAGTTGTTTGGCGAGTAGGTGTTACCCGCAATCAAAATCAGACCGTTACCGATGCGCTTGCGCAACTCGGCACGACGGCTAATGTATGTACTTGCACTAAACATAATAGTAAATTTTATCGTAATACCTCTTTGTATAATTTGTCGCCACGGCGAACAACCTCGATGGTCTTAATCGAGCAGACATCGCCCTGCTTAACGCCTGCGACAACTTTGTTATCAAGGACTATGCCTTCCGCCTTCTGCTCCACTACGCCCGTAGTCTCGCCCATAATGAGAATATCATCGCCCTCTGCCAAAGTCGAAGCCTCGACGGTAATCTCGGCTACGCCGATATTTTTGAAGTAGTTGGTAATTTTTCCGACATACTCCTTGCGGTGGGTTGCCGATGAGCCGTAGGCGTTTGTATGCTCAACAATGAGTTTATTCGCATAGTATCCACCCCAGAAACCTCGGTTGAACACTCGCAACAACCCCTCTTTGAGCGCCTCGGCATTTTCACGGGTGTATTCGCCCGCCTCAATCAGTCGCAATGCCTTGTCATACGCCTCAACAACACGCTTTACATACTCGCCACCACGAGCACGACCTTCGATTTTCAAAACTCGCACTCCCGCAGCAATAAATTGGTCAAGGAAATCTACCGTACACAAATCCTTTGGCGAGAGGATATAGCGACCATCAATATCGAGCATCTCGCCCGTATCCTTGTCCTGAATGGTATATTTTCTGCGGCAAATCTGACGACAAGCACCACGATTTGCCGAGCAGTTTGTTTCGTGTTGGCTCAGGTAGCACTTGCCCGAAATCGACATACACAACGCTCCGTGAGCGAACATCTCAATCTCGACCAACTCACCCTTCGGTCCTCGAATATCCTGCTCAACGATTGCTTTGTGTACCGTTGCAATCTGCTCCAACGACAATTCACGAGCCAAAACCACAACATCTGCCCACTGCGAGAAGAACTTTACAGCCTCCGAGTTCGAGATGTTGCACTGTGTGGAGATATGCACCTCCACACCTGCGTGGTAGGCGTATGTGATAACCGCCAAGTCCGATGCGATAATGGCATCCACGCCAACCTCCTTTGCCTTGTCGACAACCTCGTGCATCGCCTGCAACTCATCATCATAGATGATGGTGTTGACCGTAAGGTAGGTCTTAACACCTGCATTGTGGGCTATTTCGACAATCTGCTCCAAGTCCTTTTCGGAGAAGTTTGCCGCCGAAGCCGAGCGCATATTCAGGCGTCCGATACCGAAGTAGACCGAGTTTGCACCAGCATTTATCGCAGCGTGGAGCGACTCATAGCAGCCGACAGGTGCCATAATTTCTATATCTGTTCGTTTCATATCTTTTTAACTCTTTCTTCCTACCAAATTTTCGGCATATTTGCGTAACTCTGCGGTGCGCTCTGATGCAACCGAAAGGTTATCGAGAATGCCGATGGCTTTCTGGAACTTCTGTGCAATTTGTTGCTCAACTCGCTCCGGAACACCCAATTCATCGTACAATGCCTTGATTTTGACAATCTTCTCGGCATCGCTCAAATCACTGCGTAGGTGTGTTGTGCGCAATACCTCACGCTGTGCCTCGTTGGCACGAGAGAAGGCCTCAATCATCAAAATGGTCTTCTTGCCTTCGAGAATGTCGCCTCCAATCTTCTTGCCCAAACGCTCGTCGCCATAACTATCGAGCAAATCGTCTTGGAGTTGGAATGCCAAACCGACCTCCAATGCAAAGTCGTAGAGTAACCTGCAATCACTATCTGACGCTCCTGCCAAAAGTGCGCCAATGGTGGCAGAACCCGCAAGCAGAACGGCAGTTTTGAGTTCAATCATTCGCATATAATCGACTACCGAGACCTTCTGTTGAGTCTCGAAGTCCATATCGAACTGCTGTCCCTCGCACACCTCGGCTGCCATCTTGTTGAAGCGCTCGAAAATCTGCGGAAGTCGCTCCGAAGAGGTGCGTTGAAGATAGTTGTAAGCCAAAATCAACATTGCATCTCCCGAAAGAATGGCTACATTATTACCCCATTTAGCGGGTACAGATGGGCGACCTCTACGCACTGCGGCGTTGTCCATAATATCATCGTGCAGGAGGGTGAAGTTGTGGAAAATCTCCACCGCCATAGCGGGCATTAATGCTCGCTCAATATCCTCGGCATAGAGGTTATAAGCCAACATCAAAAGTGTTGGGCGAATACGCTTTCCACCCACATCCAAGCCATACTTTATAGGCGCATAAAGGAGTTGTGGCTCCTCTGGTGTAGGCATCTGAGCAACTGTGCGCTCGAAAATTGCAAGTACTTCGTTGTTGGTATATAGTTTCATAGTCCAAAATTTTCTAAATAGCACCCTTCTTCAATTCGTCAATCTCGGCAAGGCGTGCGTATGCAAACTCTTTAACCCTCTCCCAATCGTAGTAGTATGGGGTGTCGGTCTCGATAGGCATCTCTACATCTCGCTCGTTCATCTGCGGGCGCATCAAAACCTTTCCCTCCTTGTTGCGGTAGAAGATAAAGAATATGTTGGCGGCCTTAGGGGTGATTTTGTAGGCTCGCCAATGCTCGGCTACATACTCAATGGTCTCCTTGCCCTCGCCAAAGTAGAGAGGCATACCCTCCAAACCGAAGATGTTCTGCAACGGAATAAGGTTTAAGTCGTGGCCAAAGCAGAGGTGGGCGTTTGAGTCAACCTCGCCCGAAATAACCTCCTCGGCACGAGCCACGAGGTAGTCTACCAATACTCGTGATTGCGCCATATTGTTTGCTAAAATAGGGTGCGCTGCCGAGCCGCAACGATAGTGCCAAACACAATTTTCGTGCATATACATCAGGTAGTGCTCCTCGGCATTGAATACCTCGTCAATCAACGAACGGTCGTGGATGTCGAAGTTCTGCGCAAATGCCAGACGCTTGTATATGTCGGTTATGATTTTGAAGCGATGTTTGTAGTTGGCGAAGTGGGCAAAAAATGCGTCAGGGTCGGTGAAGATACCGTTTAGTGCGTGGCTCATATCTTGACGATTTCCCCATTCGAGAAGGTGCGAATAGACATCGTTGGTTAAAAAATCCCTATACATCTTCTCCTCGGCTGCGGAGTAGGCTGGGTTGAATGCTGACTTCTGTGGGCGCATTGCGGCACCAGTACTCTCCGAAGACTTCATCGTGTTGTTCATACGAGGATTGCACAATTTAAGCCCCTCGTTAAATGCCGCCATACTCAATATGGCTCGTGGCGATGTGGAACTAACCGACACAATCTCTGCATCACCCTTGAAGAGCGATTTGTAGCGTTTGTAGTATCGCTGTGCTATCTCTTTGTGCTGATTGAAGCCTGTTTGGGTGAGGTCGCCAGCACGGTTGATGTGGCAGAGTTGAATCCACTCCATATAATCCTTTACTCGCTGTCCAAGTGGGGTTAAAATCCCCATTTTGTCGGCCTCCACAAAGTAGTTGTAGCACTCATCTGTATAGAGTTGGTTGACCTCGTAGCGTGAGCCGTGACGGAGGTAGGCGGTGATATAGAATGGCTTATATCCTTTTGGTGCCGCAGGCGCCTCGTTCGTGAAGAGTTCTCCGTTGTAGACCGACATTGTCGAGACGACAACCTGTGGATAGGCTTCTATCTCCTCTCGTGCGGTAGGTGTAGAGCCGGTACTCTTTTCGGTACACGCCGTTGCAGATAGGAGTACAACGACAAGTATGAACAAATAACGCTTCATGTTCCGTAGTAGGTTTTTTTAAGTTGTTTAACCTTGCAAATATACGAAAAAAAACTAATAAACACACCTATTACAGAAAAAGCAAATTTTCAATGGACTAAAATTTGCATTCTCACAAAAAATGGTTAACTTTGACTGCTTAAAAATGTAATTTTTATAAGTAACAAACTAAAATACTATTCTGATTATGAAAAAACTGGTTTTTGGAATTGACATCGGTGGCACTAACACCGCATTTGGACTTGTGGATGAGGTAGGTGAGATTTTTGGTGAGTCGGCTATCTCGTCGAAGTCTTACTCTCATTATGACGACTACCCTCGCTATATCGAGGATTTGGCAGCGGCGATGAAGGCTTTGGTAAATAGCCTCGAAATCAACTTTGAGTTGGTAGGTATCGGCGTTGGAGCACCAAATGCAAACTACTACAAGGGAACTGTCGAGATTCCTTCAAATATGTGGAAGTATACCGACGAGCAGATTGCTGCGGGAATGAAGGATGAGGATCGCCTCTTCAACTTCTCGGAGGATTTGGGTAAGCACTTCCCAGGTGTACCGGTATACATCACCAACGATGCTAACGCAGCAACTATCGGTGAGATGGTTTACGGTGGCGCAAAGGGTATGAAGAACTTTATTATGGTAACCCTCGGCACAGGCGTAGGTTCTGGCTTTGTGGCAAATGGCGAGATGATTTATGGCCACGATGGCTTTGCTGGTGAGTTTGGTCATGTTATCGTTGAGCGTGGTGGTCGCGAGTGTGGTTGCGGTCGCAAGGGTTGCCTCGAAACCTACACCTCGGCTGGTGGTATCAAGCGTACCGCATTCGAGTTGTTGGCTACAATGAACGATCCTTCGCCAATTCGTGAATACTCGTTCGATAAACTCGAAGCAGCAATGCTCTCGAAGTTCGCAAAGGATGGCGATCCTATCGCAAAGGAGTGTTTCCGCCTTACAGGTCAGAAACTCGGTTATGCGTTGGCTGACGCTGTGGCAATCACTTCGCCAGAGGCTGTATTCCTCTTTGGAGGTTTGGCAAAGGCAGGCGATTTGATTTTCGAGCCAATCAAGCACTATATGGAGGAGACAATGCTCATCGCCTTCAAGAATAAGGTGAAGGTATTACCTTCGGAGTTGCAGAATAAGAACGCTGCGGTGTTGGGTGCTGCTGCGCTTGTTTGGCAGGCAAAGAAATAGATGAAACTATAAATTAAGGGGTTGTAGAAGAGATTCGACAACCCTTTTTATGTAGATAAAAACCGAAACAATATGAAGAAATTTTTGTTCGCATTGACAGCCTTGGCAATGGTGGCGTGTTCGACTGCGCCGCAGATGTCAAAGGAGGAGAAGGAGGCATTCAAGTTTGCTGATAAACTCATAAAGAAGATGACCTTGCAGGAGAAGATAGGTCAGTTGCAGCAGTTTGTTACTGGCAAGGGCGTAGTAACGGGTCCAGATGGCGAGAAACGCAATATAGAGGAGGCTATTCGTCAAGGTACGGTAGGCTCTTTCCTCAATATCTACTCAACCGAGGAGTATATCCACTTGCAGAAAATTGCAGTCGAGGAGAGCCGTTTGGGTATTCCACTTATCTTTGGTTTCGATATTATTCACGGTTGTCGTATTCAGTTCCCCGAAAATCTCGCTTCGTCTTGTAGTTGGGATATAGAGGGTATCGAACACTCTGCTCGCATTGCAGCAGAGGAGAGTGCAGCGATGGGTATTCACTGGACCTTCTCGCCGATGTGTGATGTCTCGGCAGACCCTCGTTGGGGTCGTGTATCGGAGGGCTCTGGCGAGGATCCATACCTCGGTGCGAAAATTGCCGCAGCGATGGTGCGTGGCTATCAGGGCGATGATTTGAGTAGTGACAAGACCGTGGCAGCCTGCGTGAAGCACTTTGCTGCCTACGGTGTACCTCAGGCTGGTCGTGATTACCACACTGTCGATATGTCGGAGTTGATGTTCCGTAATCGCTATCTCCCTCCTTATAAGGCGGCTATTGAGGCGGGTGCAGTAACTGCGATGTCGTCGTTCAACGACTTTATGGGCGTGCCTGCATCGGGTAATAAGTGGTTGATGCACACTCTTTTGCGTGAGGAGTTGGGCTTTACGGGCTTTGTTGTTTCGGACTACGCTGCCGTACACGAGATGATTAAGCACGGAACAGCAGCCGATGGTAAGGATGCAGCATACCAATCTATGAATGCGCACCTAAATATGGATATGGTGCGTGGCGACTATATCGCATTTGGCGAGGAGTTGGTAAAAGAGGGCAAGGTTAGCGAGAAGACTATCAATATGCTCTGCCGTGAGGTTTTGGCAGTGAAGTATCGCCTCGGTTTGTTCGATGACCCATTCAAGTATGGTCGTCAAAATCAGGACGAGGTGGTATATCGCCCAGAGAATTTGGAGTTTGCTCGTGAGGTGGCAGCCAAGTCTATGGTATTGCTCACAAACAACGGCGTTCTTCCTCTCAACGAGGGAGTGAAAATTGCCCTCGTAGGTCCATTGGCGGACTCAAAGCGTGACCAGATGGGCGCTTGGATTGGCTATGGCGAGGCAGAGCGCTCGGTAACTATCCGAGAGGCTTTGGAGAAGCGCTATGGCAAGAGCAATGTTCTCTATGCAAAGGGCTCCGATTTCCGTGCCCCTATCAAGGGCGGTATCGCAGAGGCAGTTCGTGCTGCTCGCAAGGCCGATGTAGTGTTGCTCTCAATCGGATTGTCTTACAAGGAGTCGGGCGAGGCCACTTCGCTCACCGAGATTACTGTGCCAGAGGCGCAGCAGGAGTTGCTCGACGCATTGAAGAAGACAGGTAAGAAGATTGTTGTTCTGCTTGGTACAGGTCGCGCAATGGATATTCGTAACGAGGTTGAGAAGGCTGATGCAGTGCTTGTAACTTGGCACGGCGGAACAATGGAGGGTCCGGCAGTGGCAGACCTCGTATCGGGCGATAAGAACCCTTCGGGACACCTTACAATGTCGTTCCCATACTGCGTAGGTCAGGTACCAGTACACTACAATATGAAGGTTACAGGTCGTCCTCGCAAGAGCCCAACGCAGAAGTCGAAATATATCTCTCGCTATATGTACACCCCGAATGAGCCACTGTTCCCATTCGGTTACGGTTTGAGCTACTCGGAGTTCGAGTACTCGGACTTGCAGGTTTTGACTCCTGAGGTTGAACTTGGCGGTGTCGTTAAGGTTAGCGTGAAGGTTGCGAATAAGGGTAAGTACGATGGTGATGATGTAGCGCAACTCTATGTGCGTGATGTTGTTGCCGAGACCACTCGCCCAATGCGTGAGTTGAAGGGCTTTGAGCGTTTCTCGTTGAAGGCTGGCGAGGAGAAGGTCTTGACCTTCGAGATTCCGACTTCGGATTTGGCATATTGCCACAGTGATATGAGTTTCAAGGCTGATGCCGGCGAATTTAAGGTTTGGGTTGGTGCTGACTCTAATGCACAACTCGAAGGCGTATTCACCCTCAAATAAAAATAATGAAGAGATTATTCTGTTCACTTCTGTTTGTTGTTGTGGCGCTCTCTGCAATGGCGGAGCGCCACACCGACAAGCTCTTGCGTGAATTGCACAACCCCAAGTCAAAATATGTCTTTGTAGTGGCCCATCGTGCCGACTGGCGAAATTTCCCCGAAAATTCGTTAGAGGCTATCGAATCGGCTATTCAGATGGGTGTCGACATCGTCGAGTTGGATGTGCATCGCACCGCCGATGGCGAGTTGGTGGTGTGCCACGACCGCACTATCGACCGCACCACAAATGGCAGGGGTAAAATTAGCGAGCTAACGCTCGACTATATCCGTTCTCGCAATCTTCGTGCGGGCCACAAGGCGGTAACTCGCTACAAGATGCCGACCTTGGCCGAGGCTCTCGACCTCTGCAATGGCCGTGTACTTATCAATATCGACAAAGGCATAAACTACTACGACCAGATTTTAGAGATGCTCGTTGAGCGCAAGATGGTCGAGCAGGTTATCATCAAGAGCAGTAAGTCGGTGGCAGCAATGGAGGAGTTCTTCTCCAAGCACGAGAAGAATATGCTCTATATGCCTGTTCTTAACTACAATGATAAGTCGTGGGGTCGTCACGAGATTCTACTCAACGACTACCTCGCAAGTAGCCTCCCATACATCGCTGTGGAGATGTGTTGGAATGGTACATTGGAGAGCGAGAAGAGAGTTTTTAACAAAATTGTAAAGAGTGGTAAGCGACTCTGGATTAACACCTTGTGGAATAAGTTGTGCGGTGGCAACCAGGCAGATTTGGAGGATGATGCTGCGGTAGGCAACGAGGATAGAGTATATGGCAAAATCCTCGCATACGGCACAACAATGATTCAGACCGACCGCCCTGCAATGCTTATAAAGTATCTCGAAGGCAAGGGTCGTCACACACTAAAATAGTCTGTACGGATGAATATAATCGATTTTTTTCGCATAAGTTCTCCTAAACCACTACGCACGGAACTTGACGAGAAGGGACAACACAAACTGCACCGCTCGTTGGCTTTGCAGTCGTTTGTGGCAGCGACACTCGGTTATAGTCTTTACTACGTCTGCCGTACATCACTCAATGTGATGAAGAAGCCGATACTCGACAGCGGTATGCTCGATGCTACGCAGTTGGGTATTATAGGCTCGGCACTCCTCTTTGCCTACGCCATAGGCAAGTTTGTCAACGGATTTATTGCCGACCACTCCAACATCAAGCGATTTATGGCTACGGGTTTGCTGGTTTCGACCTTGGTAAACCTGACTATGGGCATTGTAGGCCTCTTTGGCTCGAATAACGAGTTTGTGGGTGCTGCCATAATTCCGTCAACAACCACATTTATAATTTTTGCAATCATTTGGGGCATAAACGGCTGGGCGCAGTCGATGGGTGCTGCTCCGGCTATTGTATCGCTATCTCGTTGGTTTCCACTCTCTCGACGAGGTACATTCTATGGTTTCTTCTCGGCAAGCCACAACATCGGTGAGTGGTTGTCATTCATCTTCGTAGGCTCGCTTGTGGCCGTTAGCGGTTGGCAGTGGGGCTTCTTTGGCTCGGCGTTGGCCGGTGCTATCGGAGTGGTGATTATTCTCGCTATGTTGCACGACACCCCCGAGAGCAAGGGTCTTCCTTCGATTGAAGTGTTGTCGGGCGAAAAGGTCGAAGTTAAGAGCAAGACCGAGTCTGTTGCCGATATTCAGAAGCAGGTGTTGCGCACCCCTGCGGTGTGGATTTTAGCGCTCGCTTCGGCATTTATGTATATCTCTCGCTACTCCTTGAACTCGTGGGGTATTCTCTTCTTGCAGGAGGAGAAGGGCTTCTCGCTCGAAACAGCAACATTTATCATCTCGATAAACGCCCTGCTCGGTATCGTTGGTACGGTGCTGGCAGGTTGGATGTCGGATGTACTATTTAAGGGTGACCGCAAGATGCCGGCTTTGGTATCTGGCATTGTACTGTCACTCTCTTACGCACTATTTGTCTACGGTGGCGACAAGTATTGGATAAATGTCACCTCGATGGTACTCTTCGGAGTAGCAATAGGTGTTTTGATAGCCTTTTTGGGCGGCTTGATGGCGGTGGATATTGTACCACGCAGGGCGTCAGGTGCTGCGCTCGGCGTAGTGGGTATTGCAAGCTATGTGGCTGCGGGCATTCAGGATGTTGTAAGCGGATGGCTTATCGACAAGAATATAACCGAGGCAATAAACGATATGGGCGAAATCGTGAAGCACTACGACTTCTCGGATGCGGCAATTTTCTGGATTGGAGCATCGGTAATTTCGTTCCTCTTACCACTGCTCAATTGGGGTAAAAAAGTAAACGAATAGGAGGATGATTAAGAGTCTGCGAAAATATCTGCTGTGGGTGGCGTTTGTCGCAGTTGCGGGGGTGGCGCAAGCCTCCGACAACGAGGCAAAGGTCGACACCCTTATTGCGGTAGATAGAGTGCAGATTACAGCCATCAAGCAGGGCTCGGAGTTGCGCCGTGAGGCGGTAGCGGCATCGGTCTTGGGTGGTCGCACCCTCGAAATGCGAGGTGTGTCGGCGGTCAAAGATGTGATGACCGATATTCCCAACCTCTTTATGCCCGACTATGGCTCTCGCACCACCTCGTCAATATATGTGCGAGGTATGGGTACTCGTATCGACCAACCCGTAGTGGGTATGAATGTGGACAATGTGCCGTTGGCGGATAAAAACCTCTACGACACCGAACTCCCCGATATTGAGCGCATAGAGTTTCTGCGAGGCCCACAGGCTACCCTTTATGGTCGTAATACGATGGGAGGTGTGATAAATGTCTACACCCTCTCGCCTTTGACCTATCAAGGTGTGCGTTTGCGTGCCGACTATGGCTCACGCAACGCCCTCCGAGTGGCGGCATCGAGTTACAATAAAATTGGCGATAGGTTTGGCTTTTCGGTTTCGGGGCAGTATGCCCACCACGATGGTTATTGGCGCAATTCGTACAACAACTCGCTCTGCGACAAGGAGAATAGTGGCAATTTCCGCACCAAGTTCCAATATCGCAAGGGGGCATTGAGTATTGATAACACGCTCGCCTTCTCGAAGGTGGAGCAGGGTGGCTACCCGTATGAATATATAGGCTCGCCCAACCCCGAAAAACATCGTGAGGAGTTGGTGGGTAAAATTTGCTACAATGAGCCTTGTACCTACTCTCGTATAGCCGTAAATGACGGTTTAAGTGTCCGTTACGACTTTGGAAAGTTCTCGTTGGCGAGCATCACATCGTATCAGTATATGAACGATAAGATGCACATCGACAACGACTTTCTGCCCGAATACTACTTCACGCTCGAACAACGCAAGCAACAGCACCATATTGCCGAGGATTTTGTGTTGCGCTCGAATGAGAAGGGGGTTTATCGTTGGTTGGCAGGAGTCTATGGCTTCTTCAAGAGGGAGCAGATGCAGGCACCCGTAACATTTGGACAGACGGGTATCCAACGACTTATCATCGATAATATAAATGCCAACTCGCCATACGATGGGGCGTATCGCTGGGGAGATGCAGAGGGTAATGGCGCTGATGAGTTGTTGCTTGACAGTCGTTTTACGACTCACAATAGTGGCGTGGCGGCATATCATCGTAGCGAGGTGCATCTGGGGCGTTGGCGTTTGGCATTGGGATTGCGTGTGGATTATGAGTTGGTGCAGATGCTCTACCACACAACAACCACAACCTGCTATACTGCTGTGCCCAATAATCCCGACCTCACACCGACTGTTGTGCCTGTAAATATCTCTAACAGCGAGGTGCTATCTCGTGGATTTTTGGAGTTTCTGCCATCCTTCTCGGCTTCTGTTGATTTGGACTCAGCGGGGCGAAATATGCTCTATTTCTCGGCTTCGAAAGGCTACAAGGCGGGAGGTTTCAACACCCAGATGTTCTCGGAGGTATTGCAACGCCAACTCAAACAGACGATGGGTTTGACGCAAGAGATTGATGTTGATAAGTTGTGCGCCTACGACCCGGAGCATAGTTACAATTTGGAGTTGGGAGGCCACTTCGGAACTAACGATGGCTCATTTACAGCAGATGCCTCGTTGTTCTATATCGAGTGTGTTGATCAGCAACTCACCATCTTCCCCGACGAGAACAGCACGGGAAGAATGATGACAAATGCAGGACGAACTCGCTCTTTTGGCGCAGAGATTTCGGCTACTGCACGATTGGCAAAGACTCTGGTGTTGAGTGGCTCGTATGGCTACACGAATGCCAAATTTAGGGAGTTTAAGTCGGGAGGTGTAAATTATGCAGGTAATTTTATACCATACGCACCGAAAAATTCGTTATCTTTGCGCCTGATGCAGACCGTTCCATTCCGCACGCAGTGGATTGACCGTATGGTTTTGAGCGTGGGAGTTACTGGTGCAGGGCGCATCTATTGGAATGAGGCGAATGATGTGTCGCAACCGCTTTATGCGTTGTTGGAGGGCTCGGTGCGCTTCGAGGGCAAGAGATGGGCTGTGGATGTGTGGTGCAAGAATGCCACAAGTACGAGGTATAGTCTGTTCTACTTCGAGTCGATGGGTAACCGCTTTGTGCAACGAGGTCGACCAATGACGGGCGGATTGAGAGTTATGATAAATATATTATAAGTAGAGAAGATGAAAAAGTTTAGATTTTTGATTGGTATTGTGGCGATGTTTTGTGCAACTTCGTGTTTGATTGGTAACGGAAGTCCAGGTAGTTCCTCAGAGACATATACCGGCGAACTTTCGGTGGTGGATACCGATACAAAAGAGCAATCTTACTTCGATAGCAACGCCTCGGTGTCAATCTGGATTCCAAACATAACCGAGCCAAAGTTTGACTTTATATTCAATGGTATAAAGTTCGACAATTTAATGCCTGTAAGGTTGAATATGGAGGTTTTGGGCATACCATTCCACACAACTATTTCGGAGGATCAAACCACAATCAACTATGTATTTGAGGCGAGTAATGTCATACCAAAGGCAGGTGGTGTGAATTACGACAAGTACACAATTGGTAAGTTAGAGGGTTGCGTAGGTAAAGAGGTTGAGATAACCTTCACAATGCCTTCGAAGAATAAGACCGTATATTTCAAAACCAAATATACAACCACAGAGTAACGAACTTAAATAATAAAATATATTGACTATGAAACCAGAGTACAAACCCTATGTAGAGGAACTTATCGAGTTGGCAATCAAGGAGGATATTGGCGATGGCGACCACACATCGTTGTGCTGTATCCCTGCCGAGGAGCGAGGCAGAATGCGCCTTTTGTGCAAGCAGGAGGGCATTATCGCAGGTATAGAGGTTGCAAAGATGGTTACCGAGCGATTGGACTCGGAGGTTAAGTTCGAGCAGATCTTGAACGATGGCGACCGCGTAAAGGTGGGCGATGTGGCGTTCTATGTCGAGGGTAACTTGCAGTCGTTGTTGCGTGCCGAGCGTATTCTGCTCAACATTATGCAGCGAATGAGTGGTGTAGCAACCCAGACCGCAGTATATGCTGACCGCATTGCCGATTTGCACACCAAAGTTCTCGATACTCGCAAGACTACACCGGGTATGCGAGTTTTGGAGAAGATGGCTGTAAAGATGGGTGGTGGCGAAAATCACCGTATCGGCTTGTTCGATATGATTCTCTTGAAGGATAACCATATCGACTTTGCAGGTGGCGTTGCCAAGGCGGTAATGGGTGCGAAGGAGTACTTGAAGGCAAAGGGCAAGAATATCCCAATAGAGTGCGAGGTGCGCTCGTTGGAGGATATTAAAGAGGTCTTTGCTGCGGGCGGTGTCGATAGAATTATGTTCGACAACTTCTCGGTGGAGCAGACTCGTGAGGCTGTTGCTTTGGTGGCTGGTCGTTGCGAAACGGAGTCGAGTGGCGGTATTACCCTCGAAACCCTGCGTGACTATGCCGAGACAGGCGTTGATTTCATCTCGGTAGGTGCTTTGACTCACCAGATCAAGTCGCTCGATATGTCGCTCAAAGCGTGTTAATGGAGCATAACAACCATATAGAATTTCATCCCGTAACAGTGGCCGACAAGCCACTGTTCGAGTATTATATGTTGGGGGCGGAGGAGCAGAATTGCGACCTCAACTTTGCCAATATCTTCTGTTGGAGTACTACCTACCATAGTGAGGTTGCCGAGGTGGAGGGATTTCTCATTATCCGCTTCGATAATGGTGGAGTGAAGTCCTATATGCAACCCGTAGGTTATGGCGACAAGAGGGTAGTGTTGGAACTTTTGCGAGAAGATGCCTTTGCTCTGCGCACGCCACTACGCCTTTATGGCTTGTCGGCAGAGTGGCGCAAGTTTTTGGAGGAGAACTACCCCTCGGAGTTCGCTTTTGACGCTCCACGAGCCTTGTGCGACTACATCTACCGCACATCCGACTTGGCGCAACTGCAAGGACGACGCTATCAACCGAAACGCAACCATCTTAATCACTTTGTAGCACGCTATAAGTGGCACGCCGAGCCACTGTCGGTGGGCAATATCAAAGATTGTATAGCGCTCTATAACAAATGGTTGAGTGGTAGAGAGTTGGGCGAGGCGGAATTCGCAGAGCAGCAGGCGTTGTATTGCGCATTCGAGAACTTCGATGCACTTGGATTGCGAGGTTTGGTGCTTTATGCAGAGGGTGCTCCCGTAGCCTTTTCGTATGGTACGCCCATAAGCAGAATAACCTTCTGCACCCACATCGAAAAACACGACAGTAGTGTCGATGGGGCAGCCACGATGATAAATCGCCTGATGGCGAAGTCGCTCGAAGAGGAGTTCGAGTTCATAAATCGTGAAGATGACCTCGGCTTGGAGGGGTTGCGTTTTGCAAA
>JAGCLL010000017.1 GCA_017647025.1 Alistipes sp.
ATGTGAGTTTATACTTCTTGCACCAAAGAAGAAGGATAGATACACTCCAATGCAGTATTCCAATATCTCCAAAAGAATCAGCGACACGCTTGGGAAGCCCATCGCATTCTTGTTTGATGATTTGATATACTACGAGCGCAATAGAATGCTTAGTCGCGGGGTATATTTTATCGTGTCAGACAAATATGCTTTTTTGCCGTTCCTCATTATAAATGCACGCACGGCAGAGGTATCGGAGAAGTCTTCACTTACTCCCGTGGCTCAGTACATCTTATTCTACCACCTGCAAATTATGTCCTTAGATGGTAAGACTTATAAGGATGTCGAGCAATTCGTACCATATAAGTACATTACTATCTCGCGTGCTTTGAAAGTAATGGAGCAGTTTTCACTATGTGAACTCAAAAGAGATTCAAGAGGGGCTATCACGGTGCATTTTATTGCAGATAGCAAAGCCTTATGGGAGAAAGCTCAGCCATACTTGATAAACCCAGTTAAGGAGGTGTGGTATTGTGATGACATTCGCACAGATAAAGAACTGTGTGTATGTAGTTATAACGCACTGGCTCAATACTCGAGTCTCAATCCCGACCATACATTTATGTTCGCACTTGAGAAAGAACCATTCAAAGAGATGAAGAGCAGTAATCTTTTATACGGGCTGAATAAAATGGATGGTCATATAAAAATTGAAGTATGGGAGTATCCTCCTATCGGGCTTAAAAAAGTTGTGGATAAACTATCGCTGTATATGACTCTTAAAAACGATAGCGATGCACGAGTAGAAAACGAACTTGAAATAATGATAAACGAACTATGGTAACCGGACTTGACAAATTCAGAGAAGCATTTATTGAGTATGCCGACAACTATGTAATTATCGGAGGTACTGCCTGCGATATCGTACTACGAGATACTGATATGACACCTCGAGCCACAAGCGATATCGATATGATTGTTGTGGTGGAGAATATGACAACGGAGTTTGCTACGGCTTTCTGGCAATTTATTCGTGATGGCAAATACAAGCCTACCAAACGCGATAGAGAAACAGATGGACAAACTGTTTACACGCTTTATCGTTTTGAGGAAGCCGAGGCTGGTTATCCCGTGAAGATTGAGTTGTTGTCAAGACATTCGGACATTCTCGGTGAACCTTCAGGATTTGTGATTGAGCCTATCCCTGTTGATGAGGAAGTGTCAAGCCTATCGGCTATCATTATGGATGATGACTACTACAACTTCACCATCAAAAACAGTTTTGTAGATAATGGTCTTAAAGTAGCATCACCACTTGCACTCATAGTACTCAAAATTAAAGCCTACTTGAATCTGCTGGCAGAAAAGGAACAAGGTCATCATGTGAATACCAAACATATCAAGAAACATCGTTCTGATGTACTGAAGTTGGTAGCAACAACAGCGTTGGGTGATCCTACTCCTGTAACAGCAGAGATTATGGATAGTGTAACGGATTTTATTGGAAAGATAAGAGCGATGATTCCAAGTCAGGGACTCGAAGCAGCTTTGGGTCGCTCATCTGAGGATATAGCAAGTTACATTGACATTCTTGAAGAGATGTTTGTAAGAGAATAATATGAGAATACAATACGCATCAGATCTGCATTTAGAGTTCTCGGAGAACAGCAGTTATCTGAAACATAATCCGTTGTTGGCTGTTGGCGATGTCCTTGTATTGGCAGGAGACATCGGCTACATTGGTGATGACAACTATTCCAAGCATCCGTTCTGGGACTGGGCATCACAGAACTATAAGCAAGTGATAGTCATCCCGGGCAATCACGAGTTCTACAAGTTGTTTGACTTGGACAAACTCTATAACGGCTGGTCGCTGAAGATTCGAGAGAATGTAACGTGCTATTACAATACTGTTATTCCATTGGGCAATGATATTGAACTTATTGCCACAACTCTTTGGGCGCATATTTCATTACAGGATGCTTATAGAACAGAGTCGGTTATCAGTGATTTTCGTAGGATACGCTACGGTGTAGAACCATTGGATTTTACCAGGTTCAATGATGAACATTACCGTTGTTTCAAGTTCCTTGAGGAGGCTGTGAACAATAGTAAAGCAAAACATATTATTGTTGCTACTCACCATGTGCCATCATTCGAGTTAATGTCTCCGGAGTTCAAAGGTAGCGACCTTAATGGTGCTTTCACGGTAGAACTCGGAGATTACATTGCCGCAAGCCCCATTGAATACTGGATATATGGACATTCGCACCGAAACATTGATAAGGTTATCGGTAATACAAGTTGCGTATCCAACCAATTAGGCTATGTCTTCAGCAATGAGCATGGCTCATTCGATAGAGGCAGGTGCCTTGAATTTTAAAATACAAAATATGCAGGCATATTGCTAAATGTTTAGCAATAGCCTACATGTAATTACAGTTTTACCAACTTACCCTCTATGCCGCAGCGTTCAAGCACTGCGGTATTTTCTTTGTCAAACGCTATCAGACACGAAGGAGCACCAGCAGTACCACTTTGTTCGCCCGTAACATGGTAGAAGCTCAACCTGCCTTTAATGAAGAGTATCGAGTCGGCATTGGGGAATATCAGTTCGTGAAACAGTCTTGTGTCGGTACGAGCAAAGGTCAGCGCAATGGCGTTCTTATGCTCCGCACATCGTTTTATGAACTGCGTGATGAGTGCGGTATCATATGGTGGGTTGCAGAACACACGCCCGTACCACGGTTGTTTCAAACCATCGTCCTCAATTGTATAATGATGCTTGGCAGTCTCCCAGGGTCGGTTTATGGGAGCACACGGGTCTAAATCAAATGTCCCCAACCGCCTCAAGATATGTGGCGGTGTGAGCCATTCATTTTTACCCGTCGAGGACTTGCCTTCAAAGGTTACATCCATACAACCTAAATTGTATCACCTGAGCCAATCTGGATGTCGAACGGATTGAGGTCAAACTCGTGGGTGATGTTCGTGTCATCCTGCTGTGACTCCAAGCAGTCCTCCGTGAAGATACAACCCTTGAGAGTTACGGTAGTCGTTGTCCAGTCATCCGATGCCATAGGGTTAGCAAACGAGACGATAAGGTCGAACTCACCAATCTCCAACAACGATCCATAGACCGAACGCAGGAGCTGCTGCGTAGCGTAGTCCATAGTGATGGATGCCGAGTAAGTGATGTTTCCGAAGCCTCGTGAGACGGGCTTACCACCCATTCCGTAATTGGACTCCACCTTGCGTTTCTTCGACCACTTGATGGCAGATACGCCTTCGAGTGTCGTAGAACCCTCATCGATACCGAGTGCGGTAGACGAGAGTGTGATCATAGACCACGAATATGCTACATTATTGATTACTGCCATATCTGTTAACTGTTAGCGGTTAGTGACAATCCCTCCTCGACATAGATCTTGACGGCCACGCCGACAGGGA
>JAGCLL010000001.1 GCA_017647025.1 Alistipes sp.
ACGATACCGCGATTACAATCTGTAATATGGAGAATGTCGATCCTGTAGGTGTTCACACAGGCGACTCTATCGTGGTTGCTCCGTGTCAGACCTTGACCGACAAAGAGGCTCAAATGCTCCGTACCAGCGCATTGAAGATTATTCGTGCATTGAAGATTGAGGGTGGATGTAATGTTCAGTTTGCATTGGACCCACTCTCGTTCAACTACTATATTATCGAGGTTAACCCACGAGTTTCTCGCTCATCTGCTTTGGCATCGAAGGCGAGTGGTTTCCCTATCGCTCGTGTAACTGCGAAGGTGGCTGTGGGTATGACTCTCGACGAGATTATGCTCTCGAATGGTCCTGCTTGCTCGGAACCAGCATTGGACTACATCGTAACCAAGGTTGCTCGTTTCCCATTCGACAAGTTTAGCGAGGCATCGAATGAACTCGGAACGCAGATGAAGGCTACGGGCGAGGTTATGAGTATTGGTCGTACTATCGAGGAGAGTTTGTTGAAGGCAGTTCGCTCTCTCGAAACAGGTGTTTGCCACATCTACCACAAGAAGTTCGACGAGATGTCTACTGCCGATATGTTGCAATACATCACTCGTGCAACCGACGACCGCATCTATGCTATTGCGGAGTTGTTGCGTCGTGGTGTGGATCGTTCACTCATCTACGACCGTACAAAGATTGATATGTTCTTCTTGAAGAAGATTGACAATATCGTAAACTTTGAGCGTGAGGTTAAGGCTCACAAGGGCGACAGAGAAGTATTGCTCGAAGCAAAGCGCATCGGCTTTGGCGATAAGTTTATCGGACAGTTGTGGGGTATGACCGAGTCGGAGGTGTTCGAGTTGCGTCAGGAGTTGGATATTAAGCCTGTATATAAGACTATCGACACTTGCGCAGGCGAGTATTCGGGATATGTACCTTACTTCTATTCGACCTACGAGCAGGAGAATGAGTCGGTAGTTAGCGACCGCAAGAAGATTGTGGTACTCGGTTCGGGACCAATTCGTATCGGTCAGGGTGTGGAGTTCGACTATTCGACTGTACACGCCATTTGGGCTATTCGTGAGGCTGGATACGAGGCTATCATTATCAACAACAACCCAGAGACCGTTTCGACCGACTTTACAATCTCGGATAAGTTGTACTTCGAGCCGCTCACAGTGGAGAATGTGATGAACATTATCCGTATGGAGCAACCTGACGGTGTTATCGTAACACTCGGAGGACAGACCGCTATCAACCTTGCAAAACCACTCGAAAAGATGGGTGTAAAGGTTGTAGGTACCGGTATTGAGGCTATCGATAGAGCAGAGGACAGAAAGTTGTTCGAGGCTATTATGCGTGAGGTTGGTATTCCACAGCCAAAGGCAAAGGCTGTTACCGACATCGAAGAGGGTGTCGAGGCAGCGGCAGAGATTGGTTACCCAGTATTGGTACGCCCAAGTTTCGTGTTGGGTGGTCGTGCAATGCAGATTGTAGGTAATGAGCAGGCTTTGCGCCACTACCTGCACAATGCGGTAGAGGTTACCGAGGATTCGCCGGTATTGGTTGATAAGTATATTATGGGTAAGGAGGCAGAGGTTGATGCAATCTGCGATGCCGAGGGTAATGTATTTATCCCAGGTATTATGGAGCATGTAGAGCACACAGGTGTTCACTCTGGCGACTCTATCAGCGTCTATCCATCGTTCTCGTTGAGCCAGAAGGTTAAAGATTCGATGATTGACTATACCATTCGCCTTGGTCGTGCTATCGGTATCGTTGGTCTTTACAATATCCAGTTTATCGTGGATTCGGAGGATAAGGTCTATGTGATTGAGGTTAACCCTCGTTCATCTCGTACCGTTCCATTCCTCTCGAAGTCTACAAATGTGCCTATGGCGAAGATTGCAACCAGAGTGATGCTCGGTGAGTCGTTGCCATCGCAGGGTATTACAAGCGTCTATGGAGATGAGCCAAAGCGCCACTTCGTGAAGGCTCCTGCATTCTCGTTTGCAAAGATTAAGGGTGTAGATTCGTACCTCTCGCCAGAGATGAAGTCTACCGGTGAGGCTATCGGCTACGACAAGTCGCTTACTCGTGCTTTGTATAAGTCGTTGCAGGCATCGGGAATGACCGTTGTGAACTACGGAACGGTATTCCTCACTATCGCTGATAAGGATAAGGAGGCTGCTTTGCCACTTATCCGCCGCTTCTATAACCTTGGTTTCAACTTGGAGGCGACATCAGGTACTGCGGCATTCCTTCGTGAGCACGGCTTGCGCACTCGCTTGTTGCGCAAAATTTCGGAGGGTAGCGACGATATTACAAAGTCGTTGTCGAAGGGACATGTAAGTTATGTAATCAACACTATTGATGTAAATCAGCACAATACTCGCCTCGATGGCTACGAAATTCGTAATGCTGCGGTAGAGAACAATGTGTCGATTATCACTGCGCTCGAAACAGTAAGCGCATTGCTCGATGTATTGGAGGAGATTACTCTCGGAGTATCGACCATCGACGCAGAGTATAAAAAATAGAGTATCAAGATGCAACGAGTAGTATTAACCGTAACTAAAAATGAGGCGCTGACACCTCTCATCTACGAGATGCATCTCGCAGGTGATGTGTCGGGCGTTACTCGTGCGGGGCAGTTCGTAGAGATTGCTCTCGATGGATTGTATCTCCGTCGTCCTATCTCGGTCTGCAACTACGATGAGGGCGAACTTACACTTATATATAAAGTAGTAGGTAAGGGTACCGATTTGATGTCGCAGATGGCAGAGGGAACACAACTCGATGTATTGACAGGCTGCGGAAATGGCTTTAATATCGACCACGAGTGCAAGAAACCGTTACTCGTAGGTGGTGGTGTAGGTGTTCCACCGCTATATCGTTTGACTCGTGATTTGATTGCACGAGGCAAAGAGGTTACCGTAGTGCTTGGCTTCAACACCGAGTCGGAGATCTTCTACGCTGATAAGTTTGAGGCGTTGGGAGCAAAGGTTATCATCGCTACTGCCGATGGCTCGGTGGGCGTTAAGGGTTTTGTTACCAATGCTATTGCCGAGAGTGGCGTAGAGGCAGACTACTTCTATTCGTGCGGACCACTGCCAATGCTTAAAGCGTTGTGTAACTCGCTCGAAATCGATGGCGAGGTGTCGCTCGAAGAGCGTATGGGCTGTGGTTTTGGTATCTGTATGGGTTGTTCTATTCAGACAACAAAGGGTGCAAAGCGCGTATGCAAGGAGGGCCCTGTATTTAAGAAGGAGGAGGTTATATGGTAAGAGATTTGTCAGTTGAGTTGTGCGGTGTTAGGCTTGATAACCCCGTAATCCCTGCCAGCGGAACATTTGGCTTTGGCAAGGAGATGGCAGAGATTTACGACATCAACATTCTCGGCTCAATATCGTTCAAGGGAACTACTCGTGATGCTCGTTTTGGTAATCCTACACCTCGTATAGCAGAGTGTCCGTCGGGCTTGATTAACTCGGTAGGATTGCAAAACCCTGGTGTAGATGCAGTTATAGCACACGAGTTGCCGGAGTTGCGCAAAATCTTCCGTAAGCCGATTATCGCCAACATCAGCGGCTTCTCGATTGAGGAGTATGTTGAGTGTTGCCAGAAGTTGGATAAGGAGGAGCAGGTGGCAATCTTGGAAGTTAATATCTCGTGCCCAAATGTGCATAACGGAGGTATGGCATTCGGAACATCGCCAGAGTCGGCTGCGGCAGTTACAAAGGCTGTAAAGGCGGTTACTACAAAGCCGGTGTTTATTAAACTCTCGCCAAATGTAACCGATATTGTCGCTATCGCAAAGGCGTGCGAAGAGGCTGGTGCTGATGGTATTACGCTTATCAACACTATGCTTGGTATGCGCATAGATATCGCTCGCAGAAAGCCCGTAATTGCCAATAAGATGGGCGGTTTTTCTGGTGCAGCAATTTTTCCTATTGCGGTGCGAATGGTCTATCAGGTGGCTCACGCAGTCAAAATTCCGGTAATTGGTTGCGGTGGAGTATCATCGGCAGAAGATGTTGTCGAGATGATGATGGCTGGCGCTACGGGCGTGCAAGTGGGCGCAGAGAACTTGCGTAATCCTTACGCCTGCAAGGAGATTATCGAGGAGTTGCCGTATGTGATGGAGCGACTCGGTATCGAGAAATTAAGTGATATAATTGGTATAATCGAATAAAACAGAATAAGTTATGGCAAAAGATGTTATTATTGCGTGCGATTTTAGCAGCAAGGAGCAGACACTTTCGTTCTTGGATAAGTTTACAGGTCGCAAACCTTTCGTGAAGATTGGTATGGAGTTGTTCTATGCCGAGGGACCTGCGATTGTCCGTGAGATTAAGGCTCGTGGTCACCAAATCTTCCTCGATTTGAAGTTGCACGATATTCCAAACACTGTGCGCAAGGCTATGAGCGTTCTCTCTCGCCTCGATGTTGATATGTGCAATGTTCACGCAGCAGGAACAATCGATATGATGCGTGGTGCGTTGGAGGGCTTGACTCGTGAGGATGGTACTCGTCCGTTGTTGATTGCTGTAACTCAACTCACTTCGACCAGCGAGGAGCGTATGCAGAAGGAGTTGCTTATCGACGCAACAATCAATGATTGTATCGCAAAGTATGCCGAGAATGCCAAGGAGGCAGGTCTTGATGGTGTAGTTTGCTCGCCACTCGAAGCGTCGCTTGTGAAGGAACACTGCGGAAAGGAGTTCTTTACAATCACCCCAGGTGTGCGTTTCGCTGATGGCTCGAAGGATGACCAGGTGCGCATTATGACCCCTGCGCAGGCTCGTGAGATTGGCTCGGACTACATCGTTGTAGGTCGCCCTATTACCGCAGCAGAGAATCCTGTGGCGGCTTATGAGCGTTGTTGCAAAGAGTTCTTGGGAGAGTAATAACTTAAAACTTATATATGACTATGGAGAAGAAAATTGCAAAGGAGTTGCTTTCGATTAACGCAGTATTTTTGCGTCCAGAGCAGCCATTCACTTGGGCAAGTGGCATCAAAAGCCCTATCTACTGCGATAACCGCCTTATTTTGACTGCACCACGAGTTCGTGAGCAGGTGGAGGCTGGCTTGGCAGAGTTGGTTAAAAAGCACTTCCCAGAGTGCGAGGTGTTGATGGGTACATCGACTGCTGGTATTGCTCACGCAGCGATTGTGGCTACTATCTTGGACTTGCCAATGGGCTATGTTCGTAGCGGAGCAAAGGACCACGGTCGCACAAACCGCATCGAGGGCAAGTTGGAGGCTGGACAGAAGGTTGTCGTTGTCGAGGATTTGATTTCGACTGGTGGCTCGTGCATCGAGGTTGTAGAGGCTTTGCGTGAGGCTGGCGCTGATGTTTTGGGCATTGTGAGCATCTTTACCTACGGTATGAAGCGTGGCGAGGAGCGCATTGCTGCTGCTAACACCGTAAACTACTCGTTGTCTAACCTTGACGCACTTGTAGAGGTTGCAGCAGAGGAGGGTTATATTGCCCCAGAGTGGAAGGAGCGCATCCTCGCATTCCGCAACAACCCAAGCGACGAGAGTTGGATTAAGTAAGCGGAAAACTTTTAATTTTTAACTTTGAACTTTGAACTTCAAATGAGACATTTAACTGACCCTACCGATATTACCCGTCAGGAGACCGATGATATTGTTGCTTTGGCATTGGATATTATCGCAAATCGACAGAAATATAGCGAGGTTTGCAAGGGCAAGAAGTTGGCAACCCTCTTCTACGAGCCTTCAACCCGTACACGATTGAGTTTTACCGCTGCAATGATGGAGTTGGGTGGTAATGTACTCGGTTTTTCGGATGCTAACTCTTCATCAGTGAGCAAGGGCGAGACCGTAGAAGATACTGTTCGTGTGGTTGGTTGTTTTGCCGACATTATCGCTATGCGCCACCATATCGAGGGTGCTCCACTCGATGCGTCAACCGTGTCGAGAGTGCCAATTATCAATGCTGGCGATGGCTCACACGCACATCCAACACAGACTTTGACCGACCTCTTGACTATCACTCGTGAGTTGGGACACCTCGATAACCTCACTATCGGTTTTTGTGGCGACTTGCGCTTTGGTCGTACCGTGCACTCGTTAATCAAGGCGTTATCACGCTACGAGGGAACGAAGGTGGTGCTTATTGCGCCAGATGAGTTGCGCTTGCCTGATTACATCAAGCACGATGTGTGCGAGAAGAATGGTGTAGAGTACCGTGAGGTATCATCAATGGAGGAGGTGATGGGCGAGTTGGATGTTCTCTATATGACTCGTGTGCAGAAGGAGCGCTTCCTCGATGAGGAGGAGTTCGACCGTGTGAAGGATTGCTTTGTTCTCGATGCGGCAAAGATGGCTTTGGCAAAGGAGAAGATGGCTGTCTTGCATCCACTCCCTCGTGTAAACGAGATTTTGAAGGAGGTAGACGCAGACCCTCGTGCTGCATATTTCCGTCAGGTGGAGAATGGAAAGTTCGTGCGTATGGCACTGATTTACACCTTGCTGAAATGGGCAGAGCAGGGCGCAGAGCCGTTACATAACCATAAGGGCGAGGAGGTCGAAGGCTTGACCTGTCCGAACAAGAAGTGTATCTGCAATAACGAGAATGTAGACTACAAGTTCCATCTTACCGATGGCGGTGTATATCGTTGTATCTACTGCTCGACAAAGGCAAAATAGTAAGAATGAAGAGATTTATATTGACTCTTGCAGGTCTGCTCCTCGCTGTTATGGCGATGGCACAGACCTTAACCTCACCTAATGGTGAGTTGGTGATGAACTTCTCGTTGGAGAAGGGTGGAGTGCCTACCTATACCCTTACATTCAAGGGTAAGGAGGTTGTAAAGCCGAGCCGACTTGGCTTTGAGTTCGTGGATAACGCCTACGCAACCTACGGCTCATACGCAGTAAGACCAGAGCGTCCAGTATATTCGATGCGTGAGGGCTTCTCGATGGTTGGCAGCGAAACAGCCTCTTTCGACGAGGTTTGGGAGCCTGTATGGGGCGAGAGTAGCAAAATCCGCAACAACTACAACGAGTTGCTTGTGAAGTTGTGTCGTGATGAACGAGGCTTCTTGATGAATATCCGTTTCCGACTCTACGATGACGGCTTGGGCTTCCGCTACGAGTTCCCACAGCAGAAGACAAAGAAACTCGCCTATTTCGTTGTGAAAGAGGAGTATACCGAGTTTGCTATGGCGGGCGACCATATGGCGTATTGGATTCCAGGTTGCTACGCTACGCAGGAGTATGAGTATACCGCCTCACGAATGAGCGAAATTCGTGCTAAGATGGATAAGGTGAGCCAAAATGTGGGTAGAGCGCAGGTCGATATCTTCTCGCCAACGGGCGTGCAGACCTCGTTGCAGTTGCGTTCTGACGATGGCTTGTATATAAACATCCACGAGGCGGCATTGGTCGATTACTCGTGTATGCATCTCGAATTGAACGACAAAACCAATGTATTCACCTCGCACCTCACTCCTGACGCACTCGGCTATAAGGGTTGGTTGCAGGCTCCTTGCCACTCGCCTTGGCGTACTGTGCAAGTTACCGATAGCGCTTGCAAGATGCTCGCATCAAACCTTATCCTGAACTTGAACGAGCCTTGCGCTTTGGAGGATACTTCGTGGATCAAGCCGGTGAAGTATATCGGCGTATGGTGGGAGTTGATGCTCGGCAAGAGCAGTTGGAGTTACACCAAATCGTTCAATGGAGTAAAACTTGGCGTGGATGACTACTCGAAGGCTACACCTCGCCCAAGTCACGGTGCGAACAACGAGAATGTAAAGCGCTATATTGACTTTGCAGCCAAGCACGGATTCGACCAAGTGCTGGTCGAGGGTTGGAATATCGGTTGGGAGGATTGGTTTGGAATGAAGAAGGATTATGTATTCGACTTTGTAACTCCATATCCCGATTTCGATGTCGAGATGCTCAATAAATATGCCCACGAGAAGGGTGTGCGACTTATGATGCACCACGAAACATCCTCCTCTATTCGCAACTACGAGCGCCATATGGAGGCTGCCTACTCATTTATGAACAAGCACGGTTACACGGCTGTAAAGAGTGGCTATGTGGGTGATATTCAGCCATTGGGCGAGCACCACTTCGGTCAGTATATGGTAAATCACTACCTCTATGCCGTGAAGGAGGCTGCCAAGCACAAAATTATGGTCAATGGTCACGAGGCTATCCGCCCTACGGGTTTGTGTCGCACCTATCCAAACCTTATAGGCAACGAGTCGTGCCGAGGTCAGGAGTACTACACCAACTCCGATGTTGGTATTCAGCCTCACCACGCTACCATTATGCCATTCACACGCCTCAATGGTGGCCCTGTGGACTATACACCAGGTATCGTGAATTTGAAATTTGCCGACCAGACCAAGAGTAAGTCGAAGCAGAAGCGCTGTGGACAGAGTACAATCTGCTTCCAATTGGCGTTGTATGTTACGATGTATTCGCCATTGCAGATGGCTGCCGACTTGCCGGAAAACTACGAGAAGCAACCGCAGGCATTCCAATTTATTAAGGATGTAGCGGTGGATTGGAGCGAGAGCCACTACCTCGCAGCCGAGCCTGGCGACTATATCGTTGCGGCTCGCAAGGCTAAGGGTACGGGTGAGTGGTTTGTGGGCGGTATCAGCGACGAGAATGCTCGTGAGATACCTATCTCGTTTGACTTCCTCGACAAGGGTAAGAGGTACGAGGCGACAATCTATGCCGATGGCAAGGATGCGCACTACTTGGACAATCCGCACTCATACACCGTTACGAAGAAGAGCATAACCGCTAAGTCGAAGATGACTTTGCGCCTCGCCCCAGGCGGAGGAGTAGCGATTTCTCTAAAAGAGATAAATTAAAAATGCAAAATTTGGAGCGAGAGTTTTCTCGCTCTTTTTTTGCGCTGTCAAACTAATTCTCAATTCTCAACTCTCCACTCTCAACTTTTTTTCGTATCTTTGTGCCAAAGATTGAAAACTATGGCAAGAAAGAGAGGACCGCACCCATTTATTGAGGGGTTGGAGATTACGACTTTGGCAGCCGAAGGCAAGGCTATGGGACACCACGAAGGGGTGGTAGTCTTTGTGCCAATGACCGTGCCGGGCGATATTGTAGATGTGCAGATTACCAAGCAACACCGCCGCTTTATGGAGGGCAGAGTAGTGCGCTTTGTCCGTAAGTCCGACAAGCGTTGCGAGCCTGTGTGCAAGCACTTTGGCGTGTGTGGCGGTTGCAAGTGGCAAAACCTCCCATACCAAACACAACTCGACTACAAGACACAACAGGTGTGCGACCAACTCATTCGCATCGGCAGACTCGAAATTCCAGAGGTGCGCCCGTGCCTTGGCTCGGAACAACAACTCTACTACCGCAACAAGATAGAGTACACCTTTGCTGACCGCCGTTGGCTCACCTACGAGGAGATTGCCGAGCAGGGCGATATTGCACCACAGCCAGCACTCGGTTTCCACATTCCGAATATGTTCGACAAGATTCTCGACATCGAGGAGTGCCACTTGCAGGCTTCGCCATCGAACGAAATTCGCAACTTCATCAAGGAGTTTTGCATCGAAAATGGTTACTCGTTCCACAACGCAAGAGCACACGAGGGCTTGATGCGCGGAATGATTCTTCGCACCGCCTCTACGGGCGATATTATGCTCTCGGTTATCTTTAATGAGTACGACCAGGAGAAAATTTCGAAGTTGTTAGACGCTGTGTTAGAGCGCTTTCCGCAGATTACCTCAACCATTGTATTCGTAAACGAGAAGTGGAACGACTCGACTGGCGATTTGACACCGATGTGCTATGCAGGTAAGGATCATATTATGGAGGAGATGGAGGGCTTGCAGTTCAAGGTTGGTCCTAAATCGTTCTATCAGACCAACTCGAAGCAGGCGTACGAACTCTACAAGGTTACGCGCGACTTTGCCGATTTGAAGGAGGGCGACACCCTTTACGACCTCTACACTGGTACGGGAACCATCGCAAACTTCTGTGCAAAGCGTTGCAAGAAGGTGGTCGGTATCGAGTATGTGCCTGAGGCTATCGAGGATGCTAAAATCAACTCTCAGATTAACGGCATCGAGAATACTGTATTCTACGCAGGCGATATGAAGAAGGTCTTAAACAACGACTTTATCGCCAAGAATGGTCGCCCCGATGTGATTATCCTCGACCCTCCTCGTGCAGGTGTTGATGAGCCAGTGATAGATGTTATCTTGAACGCCGCACCTGAGCGCATTGTTTATGTAAGTTGCAACCCTGCAACCCAAGCACGCGACTTGGCGTTGATGAACGATATGTATCGCATTGTGGCTGTTCAGCCAGTGGATATGTTCCCACATACGCACCATGTTGAGAATGTCGTAAAACTTGTGAAACGATGAAAAAATTGTTACTTTTCCTTGCACTGCTCTGCTGTGCTATTATGTCGTGCATACCAAGCAACGGCGAAGAGTCTACAAAGCCCGCTATATATGCTCCCGTAAAGGAGGTGTCGTTTGCGGGAAATGGAGGAACACAAAAGGTGCAGGTCTATGCAAATGTTGAGTACGATATTGCATCGAGTGTTGGTTGGCTCACGGTAATGAAGGATAAAAACTTTGTTGTGAACATCACAGCAAGCCCTTCGACTCACGCATCGGAGCGCACAGGCGAGATTATCTTTTCGAACAAAGAGCATAATCTATCTCAAACTATCACGGTGTCGCAATCATCGCTTAATGTGAATGGTTGGGCGGAGTTGCCTGCAATGGTGGAGAATGTAAATTGGGAGTATGGACATCATAGCGTCTTGCCGTCAAACAACAAGTTGCGCAACTACTCGTTCTGCTTCGACAAGGAGAGATACTGCTCGATATGGGTGGCATACCCGTTGCACGAGTGTTATCTCGGCGATGCTTCTCGCAAAGATAACTGGGGCTATGATCCTTGCTGTATTGCAGATGAATTTGAGCCCAATTTAAGTGGCTCCTACTACTCGCAGGGTGGCGGTACAAACACCCACTCTCGTGGTCATCACCTCCCTTCGGCAGACCGTGTCGCTTCGAGAGAGGATAATCTCACGACCTTCTACTGCACAAATGTTACACCGCAGTTGCAGTCGCTCAATGGTGGCACTTGGATGAGCCTTGAAGATGCTCTACGAGGCGAAAAGTATATGTGCAAGGATACGCTCTATGTCGTTACGGGAGCGCACTTTGAGCAGGGTGCAAATTACAACTATGCGTGGGATAATAAGGGTAAAGGCAAGGCTTGCGCTGTGCCGACACACTACTACAAGGTTGTCCTTCGCACCAAGAAGGGCGATAGCGGCAAGTGGGTAGGCAACTGCTCGGCAGACGAGTTGAAGTGCGTAGGCTTTTGGTTTGAGCATAAGGGTGGCGCTCCACGACAGACAATGTCGGTGGCGGAAATTGAGAAAAAAACAGGACACACCTTCTTCCCGAATGTGCCTAACGCTCCTAAATCTACCTACAATCCATCAGATTGGCAGTAGGGTATTACCACCAAACAAATATGGGTATCGTTTTCGATACCCATATTTTTATTTTACAGTAAGCACTCTTGGAATGTTGCAACCTATCAGATTCCCGATGATTGCCGAAGCCCAAGGCACAAGATAGTTCGCTGGCGAGCCGCCTTGCGTGAGCCAATCAACACCATAGTAGAATATATCGGCAACGCAGTGGGGTAGTCCGCAGACAATAAAGACTGGCACACCCAATAAAACGGTCATCCACTTATTCTCACGGCCATAGCGCACCGCTATCTCCATAATAAAGCCTGTGCCGATGGCTCGTATAAGTAGTATCCACCATTTGGTATGGGTACGGTCGGTAATAATCAGAGATACCACTTCGCTGTACTTCTCGATAGTGCTCTCAGATGCGATTGAAGCCAACGCAGCAATTAACATCACGCCCACGAAGTTGCCTGCGAGGATGTAGAACAATCTGCCCCAATCTTTCGCCTCACGCCACGCATACGAGCCTGCATAGCCTGTATATAACGCCCATTTGCCATAGAGTACACCAAAGAGTCCGAAACAGAAGAGAAATGCACCTACAATACCTCCAACCATAGTGTAGGCAAAGCCCGCAAAGCCGATAAGTAGACCTGAACATATAGCGCTCTTTGCAAGATTAAACCACTCTCTCATACTACAAATGTGTTGTTAGAATTGTTGCGTTTCCGTCGATTGTAACCTCGTTGGTAATGGCCGGAATGAGCATCACTTCGCCCTCGTTGAGCACCTCGAAACTATCGCCATCGAGAGTAACCTTTACCTCACCTTCAATACATATATAAATCGTGAAAGAATCACGCTTGCAGTAGTCTAATTCGATGGCGTTATCAACTCGTAATATATCTGTCTTAAAATACTCACAATCAACAACATTTACCTCCTTATTTGAAGCAATAGTGTATGTGCGTCGGCACTCCTCTACACCCGACTCAAAGTCGATTGCATCTACCGCCATTGCAGTGTGTAATTCACGAGATTTTCCATTGCTGTCGACTCTGTTCCAGTCGAAAATGCGATAGGTTATGTCCGAGGTTTGCTGTATCTCAATAACATTCAATCCTTTCGCCAAGGCGTGAACCGTACCAGCAGGGATAAAGAATACATCGCCCCTCTTAACTGGTACTGCCTGCAAAATCTCGGCAACGCTGCCCTTTGCAACTGCTTGGATATACTCCTCGCGAGTAATGTTCTTGTTCTTGAAACCAAGGTATATCACTGCACCTGGCTCGGCATCGGCTATATACCACATTTCGGTCTTACCGAACGAATCGTGACGCTCGGCAGCCAACTCGTCGTTAGGGTGTACCTGCACCGAAAGAGTATCGTTGCAATCCAAATTCTTGATTAACAACGGAAAATCCAAGCCAAACTGCTCGAAAACCTCCTCTCCAACCAGTTCGCCCATATAAACCTCGATAATCTCTTGTAGATTATTGCCTTTAAGAAAGCCGTTGGTAACCTTCGAAATTGAGCCTTTTACGCCCGAAATATCCCAACTTTCGCCATAGACCTTTGACTTGTCAATGGTGCGAGGGTAGAGCCCCTTTTTTATGTCGAGGAGTCGTTTTCCTCCCCACATATTCTCTTTGAGTTGTGGTCTAAATTTTAATGGATACATTTCTCAATATGTTGTTTATCAAAAAATACGGCTGCAAAGTTATAAATTATTGCCGATTTTTCCACTCAAAAACTTGTTTATTTCGGTGCAAAATAGTACCTTTGCGAGTTAACCAATGTATTATTGCATAATTATGCAATTAGGGGGGGGGTAATGAGCAAATATGTCATGTTGTTTCTATCCGTAGCGCTTCTCTTCGTGCATACGGCAGTATTCGGCTCCGAGATTAGAAATCTTGGGGCAGATGCTTTGCGCACGCAAGATGCAACCGAAGCCCTCCATACCTACACTCCGCCACAAGATATATCGGTCTACTATGAGAATGATGTTGCCTATCCTCGTTGGCAATATGCAGATAATGTCGAGGCTTATAGGGCAATTGCTAAAACGGTAAAAGACCTATCTAAACGACAGACCTCCTTTACGGTAATCGTCGAAGGTGCTGCTTCACCAGTTGGTAGTGAGGCATATAACTTCCGCCTCGCTTTGCGCCGAGCAAATATACTTCGTGATATCATCTATCGAATGGAGGGTGGTGATAAGTTAAAAATCCGCACCATATCGGCAGGAGAGGATTGGGCAACATTCCAATCCTATGTCGAGATGATGTATCACGAGCCTAACCGTGAGAGCGTATTGGCGATACTCCGCACTAAAATTTCGAACGATGATAAAGAACGACGACTCCAAGCACTCGACAAGGGCTATACTTGGCGCAAGTTGGTAAGGGAGTTTATGGCATCGTCGCGAAATGCGGCGGTTATTCACATCGTTGAGATTGACGATTTAGCGCCTAAATCGCCATCTATGAAATTTCAGCCTACTATTGCTCCTATCAAATCGGATGCAATACACTCTTCGCACGATGAGTTATTTGACGAGCCAATTGATACGACACAAGTGAGTCAAACAAAACAGATTACACCTCCTCGCAAGCCGGTTGTGGCGGTGCGTTCCAATCTGCTTGTTCCTGCGTTGAATGTGGGCGTTGAAGTTCCTATTGGAACGAATTGGTCGATAGGCGCAGATTACTACTATCCTTGGGTATGGCCAAAGAAGGATAATAAGGATTGTTTCGAGTTGCTCGCTTGGGGTATCGAAGGTCGCTATTGGTTTGGCAAGAGCAGAACAGTGTTTGACCGCTTGCAAGGACACTCGCTCGGTTTGTATGGTTATATGGGATATTACGACTTCGAGCGTAACTTCCACGGCCATCAAGGCGAGTTTGTAAACATCGGTGTAGACTACACCTACGCAATGGCAGTAGGTAAGAAAAAGTCGGTGTATTTCGAATTTTCACTCGGTGTGGGATATATCTACTCGCAGGCGAGGAAATATACGGTTATCGAGGCTGGCTCACCGCTTATCAGCGACAAGATAACGAAGAAGATTGGCTACTTTGGCCCTACAAAGGCAAATATCTCTCTTGTAGTGCCAATTTTCCAGAAGGTTAAACATAACGACAAACAGCGTGGCAATGAGTAGGATACACAACATACTGCTTGTTGCCGTGGTGGCTCTTCTCTCGGTGGCGTGTCAGCGTCGCCCGATGGAGGAGGAGTATTTGCGTGTATATCTCGATTTGCATATCGATAAAAATATCACAAACTACGAAGTTGGCGAGAAGGAGCCAGGTCTGATGCGTGTGATGTTCTTCGATGCGGTTACCAAGGAGTATTTGAGTCACGACTTCGTGTCGCAAAATGGAGGATATATCTTTGCTCCGTATGGCGATGTAGATATGGTTGTATATAATATCGAGGCGGGTAATACCTATGTTCACAACCAGTACTCGTGGTTGGAGATAGAGGCGTACACCGACGAGATTAGCGAGCAACAGCGTAGCCGTTTTACTCGCTATCTGCAATCTCGTGTTGATACTCGCCCTTCGTACGACGATATTAGACTAACCCCAGGACACCTCTTTGTGGCTCGTGAGCAGAATATCCACATTCCACGCCACATTTCACAAGATGTATTCCTCATTCAGACAACCGCAAAAACAACTGTTGAGAGTTGGACTGTTGAGATAAATGGCGTTACGGGTATGGAGTGGGTAGGCTCGGTGTCGATGATGATTTCTGGTCAAGTTGGAACCCACTATATTGCAACCAACACCGACTCGACCTATCCGATAGCCCTCTATTTCGATAAGACTTCTGCACAACGCCGCAGTTCAACAATCCACTCTCGCTTCGAGACATTTGGTCGTGAGCGCACAAGTGGCGATATTGCTCTGTTGAGCATCCTGTTCACCGATATACAAGGACACCCTTATATGTATAACTTCGATGTGTCGGAGCAGATGGAGAACAACCCTTTGCAACACATTGTGATAAATGGCGATATTAACATTCCGAAGCCAGAGATTGGTGGTGGATTTGCTCCGGAGGTTGACGATTGGAGGGAACATAACTACGACATAGACATTTAACCAAAACAACCTAATAAAGAAAAATAAGAATCAAACACAAACAAATTTTTACAAACAACAATTTTTACACATTAACAAACAAACTTTTTATTAACCATTTTCAAAACATTTCAATTATGAGAAAGATGTTTTTATTTGCTGCTGCAGCGATGGTGTCGTTGAGCAGTTGTGTTCAGACCAATGAGGTTTACACAGGTAAGTTGAACGAGATGGGCTTCAAGTCAGCCGTAACTCGTGGTATCATTCAGAGCAATGAGGATATGATCTATCCTATTGCCGTAACGGCAATTCTCGACAACAGCGAGGAGTCAACAGGTAACTATGTAAGTTACTTTGAGAATGCAAAGTTCGTTTACGACGATGCGACCTCTTTGTGGAAGGGTGAGCCTGCTCGCTACTGGCCAACAAGCGGCGTTATGAACTTTGTGGCTCTTTGTCCTTATCCTGTAACTGCGACTATTCAGACTGCCTACACTGCAAATGGTAAGTTTGACAAACTCACTTTCGGTACTATCGACAACAACATCAAGGATCAGCACGATGTACTTTACAGCGACATTCTCAATGTGAAGGCTCCACAGAAGGCTGCTCAGTCGTTGTTCTTCCACCACGCTTATTCTCAACTCAATGTTACATTCCAGAAGACTGCTTCGGCTGCTAAGGTTGTAATCAAGTCGGTTGCTGTAAATGACGTCAACTTGTCGGGCATCTTGAATGTAACCCCAGTAGAGGCTACTCTCGATTCTGAGAATAATAGAATCGGTGGCAGCACTGCAACTTGGACAGTAGGTTTGCCTATTCAGCGCTATTTCTTGGATGCTGATGCAACAGGTATCGAGGATAATGCTCTCGATGTAGAACTTGCTGCTGACTCTGCATTTGCTCCAATCCCAGCGCTTGTTATCCCAGGCTTGCAGACCGAGATTGAGATTGTCTACACAATCGACGGCTTCGAGCACACATTTATTCACGACCTCTCGAAGGATGCACGAGGTGAGGCTATCACTCCTGTACCAGATTGGAAGATGGGACACAAGTACACCTACAACTACACCATCAATGTAAACGAGATTATCTTCGATTGCGAGGTTGATGAGTGGAAGCCAGTTGACGGTGGTTCGACAACTATCTAATCGACTGCAAATTTTAATCCGTAGGGGCTTGACCGCCCCTGCGGGTACTACGATTTAATTGAGAATTGAGAATTGAAAATTGAGAATTAAATAGTTTCCCGTTTTCCGTTTTCGTTTTCCGTTTAGAAAAGATTATGCGTAAGGTATTGACAATAGTATTATCGTTGTTGGTTTTGAGTGGTTGCGACCACTCGGAGTCGATAGGTGATGCTCGTAAAATAGGTTTCACATCGCAAGTTAATCGTGCGCTTGTGGAGAATGTTCACGACTTGCAACAACAGCAGTTGAAACTCTTTGGAGCCTATACCCTCGACGAGCGCACTACTCGTGTATTTGACGCTGAACGACTCTATTACGACGCTTCGCTACCAGGTTGGGACTACGCTAATCCACAATACTGGATTATGGATGCTGCGTACCGTTTCTGCGCTGTTGCACCTTACACAATCCCTTGCACATTCTCTGATGAGGAGGGCAAGGTAACAATTAGCAATTTTTCGGGTAATACGGGTTGTGCCGATGTTCTTTACGCAACAGCCGAGCGCGACCTCAAAGATAACGAGGATTTCTCGACTGTATCGTTGCGCTTCCACCACGCTTGTGCAGCAGTGCAGTTCAACTTGATTAATGCTTCGAGTCAAGTGTTGAAAGGTGTGCGTAATATCCGCCTTGTGGGGTTGAAAAATAGAGGCGACTTCTCGTTCGATTCTACGGGGGTAGTCTCGTGGGTGTTTGACGGTACTACCATCGGAGCAGACGATGCAGAACAGCCTTATGGCGGTATTTGCACCCTTCCAGGTGGGGGATTGCCTGTAAACCTTAATGTGAAATATCCGCTTTATGACGAGAAGGCTTTGATTGTTTTGCCACAGACAGTATACAAAACGGAGATAACCCTCCACTTGGAGTATATCAAGGAGGGCGATGCCGAGTATGCAGTGCGTAATATAAGACTTGGCTGGCTCGACGGAGTACGACCTACCGAGTGGAAGGCGGGCGAGAAGTACGAATATAACCTGACAATCACAGATAACACCATAACCGCTGAGGTTATAGTTGTTGATTGGATAGATGATTATGTTGATTTGTAATAGAGTAGAGGAGATGAAGAGAACGATATATATTGTCTTAGCAATGGCTTTGCTTGCGAGTTGTAGCAAGTGGGGCGATGATGTTATCACTTCCAATACGAAGGAGATAACATTCAATGCGGAACATATTACCCGTGGAGCACTCGACCAAACCGATTTGGATAACGGAGTAGGTAAGGTCTATGTGTGTGGTGTGCAGAATAACTCGACAAAGATTTTCAACAATGTAACTATCTCTCGTGATGCTGCCACAGGTAAATGGTTCTCTTCGACCAAGCGCAATTGGGTGGAGGGTAGTAGTTATTCGTTCCACGCCTACGCTTACAATACCCTCAATGGTTTGACTATTGGTAGCGGCAAGGATGGACTCGAAATAGAGGTGCAACAGCCTACGACCTACAACGAGTCGGCGATGATTGACTATCTCTTATCCTATTCATTCAAGGTGGCAGATGGCGCAATGAAACCGATTGTTCAACTCTATCTCGAACACGCAATGTCGTTGGTGGAGATATATGTTGTGCGAGGAAATATGTTCGAGGCACGATTGACCAAGATGACATTCGAGAATATCTACACGCAGGGTTCGATGAAGTGTACTGCGCAGGCGGTGGCAAATTCGGGCAATAAGAATGTGTGGGAGGTGTCGCCTTCGGGTAGCAACGAGGTGGTCTACACATATGCACCTTCAACCCCTGTTGTGATTGGCGACGAGCGAGAGAATACTACGGCTCGAATGGCTATTATGTGTATACCGCAGCAGTTGACCGCAAATACGAAATTGACGATAGAGTACGAGGTTAACGAGAAGGTTACGCCTGAGAGTCCAGATAACTATGTGCTCCACACCGAGACCTTCCAACTCTATAACTATCAGCCTATAAACTACAAGTCGGGACATCGTATAGTCTATACGGCTACGGTTGATTCGGGAATAAATCTTGTGGGAGATATTGCCGAGTGGAAGGATGTAGATTATATTGAGGGAACGGTACTACCGGAGATAAAATAAGGGGAAAAGATGAGAAGAGTGATAAAAAATATACTTCTGTGGGCTTCGTTGGTGGCTGCGATGGGTTGTTTGAGTGATAACAACCTCGAAACACCGTCACGCAACCCAATGGAGGTGCGATTGTGGGCAGATGTTGGTTATTCACCAAATATATCCTATTCACCTCGTTCGACAATGCGTGGTAATGCCGACTCTACAAGTGGCATTATTGACCCCGCTACCGACACAGTTATTATGATGGGTATGGCTCGTATTGACGAGATGCACACACCATCTTATCCCGACTTCCTCAATTGTGGTGAGCCAATTCTTGCAGAGATGGGCTTGCCAAATGCTTCGAATAGTTATATCCGTGATATAACCTTCACGAGTATGGCGCAGTTCTTCTACAACACCACCGACTATGTGAAGTATGTGGCTTGGCAACCGTGGTTACCAAATGTGGAGGGCTACGAATACAACACAAATAGCAACGCTACAACCGTAAAAATTCCAATTACGGGCGATTCGGATATTATGTATGGAAATGTGGTTACTGGCTCACAGACAGATAGTTTCGATGTTATGGAGTTCGACCACGCATTGTGCGTTTATCGTATCTACATATATTCGATGCAGGAGGAGAATGACACTCAATCGACTGCGTGGGGTGCGCTCGAAGATATGAATATCGAGGATTTGCCAACTACTTGCATTTTGACGCTTCCGAAAGATGGCTCGGATGAGTTTGGTGTGGCATACGAAGGTCGTGAAACGCTTTACCTATCGGATGCGGACAATAATATCTTCTTTGATGCAGGTACAAAAATTCCTGTGGGTTTGGCAAATCGCCGTATGGTATCGAAGTGTATCGCCGCACCACCTGCTGACGGAGTACTCAACATATCTCTTTCAACAAGCAAGGCGGAGGCTCGTCAGCGAGTATCTATCGCACGAAATTTCAAGGCGGGATATGCCTACGATATTGTGCTTCGTTTTTCGGATCACGGCTTTATAAATCCCGATGTTTCGGTGGGAGAGTGGAAGAAATACGAAGATTCAATCAACCAGGAGGTTACAAGCGATATGTTCTACAACTTATCGAACTATGAAACTGCAAATTCATATATTGTAAACTCGGCAAATTACGGTTATTGCTTTGATGGCACAGTCAAGGGCAATGGCGATAGTTCGCTTGTTGGTGGTGGAAACACCTCAATCACTCCTAAATATATCGATATATTGTGGGATGACACACCTATGATTACAGTTGACGGTGTTCAGCGCAAGGCGCTCACGCTTGACCTCCACGAGTTGCTTATGGGCAAAGTGCTTTTCCATGTCTATGGCAATCCGAATGACTTGGGCGATAAGCGATTGTTGTCAGAGGGTAATGTTGTGATTGCAGCCTACGATGAAGAGGACGGAAATATCCTGTGGACTTGGCATATATGGCTTACAGATCGTGTAAAGGCACAAGGTTATCCTAATGGTTACATCGTACAAGATAGAAACCTCGGAGCAATATCGGCGGAACCAGATGGAAAGGGTGGAATGGACGGTTTGTTTTACCAGTGGGGTAGACCTACTCCATTTAGGCCTGCATCATCGGGCGTATATGGCAATGTGTCGAAAGTGCCAAGCAACCCTGCAACCGTAACATCTGTCGAGGAGGCTATTGCAAACCCTACTACATTGTACGGTAGTGGCGACACCTCACGAAATGATTGGTTAGCATCTAAGAACAACGCATTGTGGGGCTATCAGAATGAGTATACCGACCTCAAAAAGACGATGTATGACCCGTGTCCTCCGGGATATATGGTGGCAGATGTTCGTGTATGGCAAAATATAACCAACTACGAGAAGGCGGATGGCTGGCAGAGTGGCACGGGAGTGAATATATCGGTTAGTTCAAACAATGTGTGGTATCCATTCCAAGGCTCAATCGAGAGTGACGGAACGGAAAATATATATCGAGATGTATCACGCTTGTGGTCGAGTGTGGTGGATCTGCGTGAAACAAATGAGCCATACGAGTTGCAGTATATTGCCAGAGGCGTAGCGGATTGGAATGCCTATGGAAGTTTCCGTAATCGTGCGTTGCCTGTACGATGCGTGTCATCACACTCTACGGCTATCGTAACAAACCTCAGCGCATCGCAAACCGCAAACTGCTATATGGTGCATCGTGCTGGCTACTACAAATTTAAGGCTACGGTACGAGGAAATGGCGTAGGAAGCCTTTTGCCACTCGGAGGCACAACCACAGCCGAGATTAATGGAGGACTTCTGACCACCATAGCCCCTGCAAAGGTCGATGTGTTGTGGTGGCAGGGTGATTTTACCGAGGTTACGGGCAATAATAGCGATATTGAGCGCCTGTTGCCATTGCAGATATTGAATAATGGAGAGCCTGACGAGGAGGGCTATGTAACATTCTATGTGGGTAACTACCATAAGGGTAATGTGGGATTGGCCGCTTACGATGTCGATGGTGAGATTTTGTGGTCTTGGCACTTGTGGTTTACCGATAAGCCATCAGACTTGATTACGGGTAATTACACCTTGATGGATAGATTTTTGGGTGCTACGACTGCGCCTAATACGAGTGGCTCGTCAATCTCGTTTGCAAATGAGAAGGAGCGAATGACAACTTACGGCTTCTACTATCAATGGGGACGCAAAGACCCTATTATGGGCGCACCATCATATAGTGCAGGCAACGAGACGGTCAACGGAAAGCCTAAGTCTTCGCAGTACTGGGTGAAGAACTATGTAACGGGCGAATGGTCGAGTCGTACCGATATTGACACCGCTGCTGCTGCAACAATACCTGTTGTTACGCAAAATCCGATGGTATTCTACAAGAGCACTTCACTTTGTGGTAATACTGGCTGTGGTTGGTTCCCTACAACTTTTGCCGATGGATATACCAATGTGGCATTGTGGGGTTATGCGGTGAAGGATTACTCCATTCAGGGACAGACATTCTCGAAAACTATGCACGACCCGTGTCCTCCGGGCTATCGAACACCATTCCACCACGCTTGGGGATATCAGGTGGGAGATACTCACTACGGATATACCTACGGTGAGAATGGAGGAAATATAAACTACGCAAATCGTGAGGCTTCGTTTGACAACTATGGAATAGTATTCAACAAGACATACTTTGATAGAGCGTGGTATCCGTTTGTAGGCTATCGCTATCCAACTACGGGAGGTTACCGTGATGTGGGTGCTAATGGATATATGCTTACGGGTATGCCTATGGGTCAGTACAATACCCGAACATATATCTATAACAAGACATATTCGGGACAGGTTACACAACAAGGTACAAGTGGCGGTTATGGCGCAGCCTACGCATTGCCGGCTCGTTGTCAAAAGGATTAAAACGGAGGGAGCGTAAATGAAGAGAATAGGATATTTGATTATAGCAAGCGTGATTGCGTTGTCGTCGTGCATTGTGCCCGATGAAGAGGTCAACATTGCGAATAACAACGACAATATCGGCAAAGTTGACACCTCGATAGTGCCTTCGTGCGTGATTGAGTCCAGAGAGGTATCTCGTGCCGAGAATGCGGGTATTGCAGTGCGCTCTCTTATAGACCAAGTGACCACGAAGAGAATGGACTCTAACTTCCTTCGTATTGACGAGGAGTTAAACTCTTCAAATGACGGTCTATACACCTTTACGGGCAACGATGCTACGACTCCGTATGCTACAAACTGGAATAAGGCGCAACTCCTCGAAGCGACCGTTATCTCCTCGCCTGACAATACCGAAGGAGTGCATTATCGTTCGGTGTCGCTATCCCCAGCACAGTCCTACAAACTCAATATAATCGAAACAAACAATAACGGAGTAATAGATAATGATACAACCCATTTCTACCACACAAGAATGGTGGGATGGTATCCTAAAAACTGTACCCTTCCTCGTAAGGAGGGTGTTCCCGTTACTGCTCAATTCGACTATTCGGAGTTTGATGCTGTGCGTTTGAACGAAACGGTCGAGATAAATGGAGTTCCTACCGAAGTTGTTGCTCTGCAATTTACTGGCTTGGATGGAGAGACCGATTTGATGGTGAGCAATGTATGCGAAGGTCAATCTTGGCATAAATACAACAGTTCGACTCCCCATCGTAGCGATGTACACCCTGTGGATGGTAGTAATATCTATCGAGAGCCATTCGGACACAATTTTACCTCGCCTGTATACTCCAATTACTTTACATACCGTCATTACCGTTCGGCTATTCGCGTTACTGCATTTGCAGATCAGAGCGAGCAGAACCTCTTGATGTGGGGAAAAATCGAAGGCGTTATCATTCGTAATCAGCCAACTGCTTGCAAGGTATGGCTACCTACCCGCTTAGGTGAATTTGGCGAGGTGTACGAGTGGAGTGCAAACAAGAATCTGCCAATCATCTGCACCCCAATGTTTGACAATGATAGTAACCACCCGGAGTACTCCGATAGTGCAACCTATCCTATATCGATGAAGGGTTCTTCTTTGAAAAATGATGTATATCTTGGATATTCACTCATTGAGCCTAATAAGGATGTGGAGATTGAAATACACACCTCTTCGGGTGTTCATAGCACAATAATTAAGGCTGCTCATCCTATCAAGGATAGCGATGGAAACGAATCTATCGTAAATATCTTTGAACCTGGTTACATATACGATATAAAGTTGAGCCTTAAAACAGATGGCAACATCGGAGCGCTCCTTGCAAAGGAGGGCGATGAACGCTACTACGATTTGTCAAGCCTTCACGAGTTTGAACTCTCGGAGGAGATTGTCGACAAAAGTAAAATATCGACATACAAGTTGTCTAACTGTTACATCCTTGACCCTAACGAGTATAAAGATAGCGAGGGTAGAGATATGTACGATGGATACTGCTTCCTCGCAATGATTGTGGGTAACGGCGAGTCGGGTATTATATCGTCGGGAGCGCAAAAACTTTACCCAGAGAGTGAGGATATAGAGCCTGTTGCTGCCCATTTGTTATGGGAGAGTAGTCGCGGTTTAATTTCGGATGTAGAGTTGAAATATGGCTATGTGCGTTTCAAACTGCCAGACTCTTCGATGCGTGGTAATGCTGTGATAGCAGTCTACGATAATGATGGAAAGATCCTTTGGTCGTGGCATATTTGGATTGCAGAAAGACCAAGCGAACAATCGTTCTCGATAGGCGAACATACGATAACTATTCTTGATCGCAATTTAGGTGCAACGGCTGCTGTATGCTCGAATGCAGATGAGGCTTTGGCGACATATGGACTCTATTATCAGTGGGGACGCAAAGATCCTTCGATGGGTCCTCCAACCTACAACTATGCGCCAATTAACCTCAATACAGCACCATACTACGACTTCTCGTCCGACGAAAAGACGGCTGCCGAGGTTACGCAGTTCGCAGAGCCGACACTTCGCAATGGTGTGGAGAACCCGATGTATCTGATTTTGCCTACGGCGCAACCATTGTCGTATATATTCAATTGGACATACCAGCGTTACGACTTCCTCTGGGGCTACGATATCGCCTCAGGTATGACAACCAAGACCATATACGACCCGTGTCCGTATGGTTATCGTGTGCCAAGCAGCGAACTTGGAGCGCTATTTAGTATGGGTAGCGGCTCGGCTGGAACATACGGCTATACTCGCACAATAAATGGCACTCAGTTCTTCTTCCCGTATGCAGGCTTCAAGGGCGTGGATGTTGGTCTAAACTCGCTTATATCTTCGTGGAAATATGTCGGTCAGAAGGGCGATTATCAATCATCAATGTATTGCGATGATGCCGATGCTGTAAATAATGGTGGCATCAATCAATATATGCACCGTTCACGCATCTATATCTCGAAAGCAAACTCTTGGAACGAAACAAATGTCGGAACATATACTGGAAATATGCACACCGACTTTGCTAACCGAAGAACTGCCGCCTCGGTGCGATGTGTTAAGGATGAGAAGATAGGTAGTATTTCTGCTACGCTTACGCCATCTGTTAAGGCGTTGGTAGCAAATACTCCGATTACTCTATCATACAAGGCACAATCTTATGGTAGCGCAATCGAGCATATCGAGATATTGGCGAGTTACACCGATACTAATGGTGTAGAACACGATAAACTCGTTCGTGAGGTTGAACAAGTGGGCGAGTATGTTACAAATGGCGTCGTATCTTACCTCACTCCATCTGATTGTGATGATGACGGAGTGATATTCCACCTCGTTGTTCGCAATGAACACGGTTTGGTCTATACCGAAGAGATTACCTTGGTTGCTAATCGTATTGAGGCACATTTCAATCGCTGGGAGGATTCATTGCAGAGCGATATTACCAATAATACCCGTAAATTTGTTGTTGTGGGCGAGGAGATTCGCTACTATGTAAATGTTTCGGCTAATAGCGACCCTTCGTCGGTGAAGATTAATGGAGTGTCGGCAACCAGAAGTGGAGCCTTTGTAGGCTCTGCCGTGTCGAATACTACCTGGTATGTAACTTGGAGCAAGGCAACAAAGGGCATCTATCAGATGGAGGTTGAAGTGTCTTCGAATGGCAAGAGCGCAACAATTCCAATGCCTGATGTTACGGTCTATGGATTGAAGGTGGAAAATCGTACCAACTCGATTGATACAAGTGGATTAACAATGTATATGTTGCAGAATGCGGGTTACACCTCTACATATATGACTACGGTTGGTACAACACTTGCAGCAAATAGTTCGCAAAACTACTATAATCTTTTGACAATAGAGGATAGAAAGATAAAGAGCATTGCTCGTGACTCCTATTTGACTGGTACAAATGGTTCAATATCGTTTGGCAATGGAACTAACTATACGATTAATACCTCTGGTAATAATATCCGCATTAATTATCGTTCAGGTTGGACAACATATAATATGTGCCAAACAAGCAATACTGCGGTTGGAATGACCTCATCAACCTCTAACCGAAATTGGAATTTATTGCCAGTGACCTACGATATTCCGTAAGTAGAGTAGTCTACCCCTCATAAAAACAGAGCAACAATCTTTTCGGGCAGTTGCTCTGTTCTTTTTTGATAGCAGTGTAGTGGTAATACACTATTCAAGAGAAAAGGACAGTCGAAATGACTGTCCCTTCTCCGTGAATCTGCCGAGGCTTCAACCTTGTTTTGAGATATTCCTCACCATTTCCTACCAAAGTTGATTGTGAGGATTTTGTGTGAGAATCTCTTTTATCTCCTCGGTGGTGATGCCGAGAGGCTCGTCAACTAGGTCGGCACTGCGCACATCGTAGCTCTCAATCGCTATGGTATTGCTCTCATTAACAGAACTATATACCCAAAAGCGAAGCGAAAAACTTGTGTCATCGACAAATGCAATATGTACCCAAGCACCTCCGTAGACAAATGGCTCAATTGAGCAGATGCAGAACTTGCCCTTTATTGCCTCTTTGTGCTTGTCGAGTGCCTCGTCTTTCACAAGCCCAAGATTGTAAGCATCGAGATATAGTCGCACCGAGCGGATATAGTTATTGTTTAGCCACTCCTTGTCGCCCCACTCCTCAAAGCGAATACCATTGAGTCCATCGTTGGCAGTTTCGGGATCTTTGAGAACGATTTTCTCGTTAGAGCCCACCACAAATGGATCTAATGACTTAATCTCGGTTAGTCCATATTGGCGGTATCGTGCAACATCTATTTTAGTCAATAATTCGGGCGTGGCAGTTACTATTCCGAACTCGCTTGTAATTACCCCTTCGGCAAGTTGTTCTGCCGTCAATGGCTCTACTTCGACTGTGGTATCAGTTGCCGAAGGCTCGGTGGCTTGTGTGTTGTTTGTGCGTGTTTTGCCTGCGCAACCCGCAAGCAACAAGACTGTCGTCAAAATTAAAAGTTTATGTATCATAGTTGTAGAGATTATTTATTAGTTACTATTCTTCAAAAATAAGGAGGAACCTCGCTACCCATCTTCGTTCCCGAGCCCATTTCGTCTCGGATGTTCCTAAGCAAATTAGTGATGCTGCGATAGAACGCCGAGTAATACGAGGTTTTCGTCCTCCCCTGTGTCAATGCCTACTCATCGAAGAAACCTTTGACTCTCTCGCTGTTAGTGGCCGCTTCATCGTACCATCTTGAACGAGAATAACTCAGTCTTTCCGACATACGGGCAGTGCCCTCTCTTGTGCTTTCCCAACGCATTGCGTTATCTATTGACATCGAGAAGGCAACCTCCTCAGCATCCTGATTTGCACCGAGATAGGCAAACACCCAACCTTTGGTTTTCAACTTTTCTACAAGAGCCTTAATTGTTCGAAGGTTATACTCCTGCGAAGCATTCTCGTAGCCATCGGTAACAATCGTCACCAACACCTTATCTTCTTTCGACACCTTCTTCCGCAAGGCGCTCAACGATATGCCCATAGCATCGTAAAGTGCAGTACAACAATCCGGGCGGTAACTATCTG
>JAGCLL010000140.1 GCA_017647025.1 Alistipes sp.
CCAACCCGGGTGGTTGTGGATAATGATTGCACCCTGCTTCTTCGCCTCTTTAAGGCTCTCGATAATATCGGGCTTTGCAACATCGGTAATATCCTGCAAGAAGAAGGCATTGTACTCGCCAATAGTGCGGGCATTTCGCCAAATCTCGGTACCACGAACAACCATCACCGGTATCTCCTCGTTCTTGACATACTGAGCTGCCTCGTCGTATGTTGCATCGAGGTCACAATAGATAGGTGTAGTGTGGTCGGTCTTATGGCCTGCACCACCACGAATATACTCGTATGGCTTGCCGTCTGGATTGTACGGAGCATGAGCACGCAACATAAACTTCTCGTACGAACGAAGTTCGAGGTGGTCGGTGATAGCGATTATATCCAAACCATCGTACCAAGCCTCACGAACTCGCTCACGAGGAGTTACCTCGCCATCGGAGTAGATTGTGTGAACATGGAAATCGCCCTTGTAGAGGTTATAGCCCTTCACCTGTGGCAAGATAATCTCGGTGCGATGAGGTGGCTGATTGTAGAGGCGAATAGCAGTATTGCCAACTGTTGGCGTGTGTACCGCCTGTGCCATAGCCGAAGAAACGGCCAATGCTGATACAGCAAGAATCAAAAATAATTTTTTCATACTTATGTTAATAATTTAGGTGTTAATTTGGTACAAATATAAGAAAACTTTGTCAAAATCGTAACCTTTTTACTATATTTGTATCACAAAACCATACAATCATCGCCTACGACCAAGAAATAACCGCCTGTTTTACAGGTCATCGCAAATACGATGGTAGTCGCAACCACGAATTGGAGATTGCGATAAGGGAGTTGTATGCAAAAGGGTATCGTATTTTTTTATGCGGTATGGCGATAGGATTTGACCTCGCAGCGGCAGAAGTTGCACTCTCGCTACGCAAAGAGCTGCCCGACATACGAGTCGTTGCAGTGATACCATTCGAGGGAATGCAAAAGCGTTTTCCTGCCTCACAACACTCTATCTTCGAGAAGGTTATATCGAGTGCTGATGAAGTTATAACCCTTACATCGAGCTACTCTGCAAGCGTTTATGCTCAACGCAATAACTACCTTGTAGATAACTCATCTGCCGTAATAGCCTACTTCACGGGAGAAAAAGGCGGAACTGCCTATACGGTACGACGAGCCGTCAAAAACCTCTCTTTAATCGTAAATATATACAACAACCCGCAACAAAAGTTATCGTTTTAATTAAAAGTTTTCTGCTTTACACTTTCGATATTCAGTTTATTTTTGTACTTTTGGGCAGAAATTTAGCAAGTTTTAACTCAAATAAATAAAAAACACTATGAAAGAAGCTATTGCAATTCTTACAGGTGGCGGTCCTGCACCAGGTATGAATACCGTTGTAGGTAGCGTTGCCAAGACTTTCCTTGCAAAGGGTTACCGCGTTATCGGTTTGCACCACGGTTATTCGGGTTTGTTCAATCCAAATCCACGCCACGAGGATCTCGATTTCTTCAAGGCTGACTTCATCTTCAACCAGGGTGGTTCGTACCTCACAATGAGCCGTTTCAAGCCAACCGACGCAGATTTCGAGAACAACTTTAACCTCTCGTTCTTCACCGAGAACAACATCAAGTTGCTCGTAACCGTAGGTGGTGATGACACCGCTTCGACTGCTAACCGCATCGCTAAGTTCTTGGAGGCTAAGCAGTACCCTATCGCTAACATTCATGTTCCAAAGACTATCGACAACGACCTTCCACTTCCTGCTGGTTCGCCAACTTTCGGCTATCAGTCGGCTAAGGAGGGTGGTACCGTTATCGGTCGTGCAGTATATAACGACGCTCGCACTTCGGCTAACTGGTTCGTAGTTGCTGCAATGGGCCGTTCGGCTGGTCACCTCGCATTCGGTATTGGCTCGGCTTGCCACTACCCTATGATCGTTATCCCTGAGATGTTCAACAAGACCGAGATTACCGTTGAGAAGATTGTAAACTTGGTTGTTTCGTCTATCATCAAGCGTAAGTTGATGGGTGTTGAGTATGGTGTTGCAATGATTTCGGAGGGTGTATTCCACGCTCTTTCTGACGAGGAGATTGCAAAGAGTGGTGTTCACTTCACTTACGACGACCACGGTCACCCAGAGTTGGGTAAGGTATCGAAGGCTCACATCTTCAACGAAATGTTGGAGAAGAAGGTTAAGGAGTTGGGCTTGAAGGTTAAGTCGCGTCCAGTAGAGATTGGTTACGAGGTTCGTTGTCAGACCCCTATCGCATACGACTTGGTATACTGCTCGGAGTTGGGTATGGGTGTTTACAAACTCTTCTCGGAGGGTAAGACTGGCTGTATGGTCTACATCTCGCAGGATGGTTTCGTATCGCCACTCTACTTGAAGGATTTGCAGGACCCTACAACTGGCAAGATTCCACCACGCCTCGTAAATGTAGAGTCAGACAAGATTCAGCAGGTTATCAACAATGTGATGCACTACATCACTGAGGCTGACTACGAGGCTGCAAAGCAGTATGTGGCTAACCCTGAGGCGTTCGACTTCCACAAAATTTTGAACTGGTAGTATTTATCCGTAGGATAAAACTCATAAAAAAGTGCTCGAAAGTGTTTAACTTTCGGGCATTTTTTGTATCTTTGTATCGTAGTGTGGTATGATAACTACAACGACAACGAAGATATAACTAACAAAAACTATTAAAACCTACAAATTTATGAAAAGAGCATTTTTTACTATTCTACTTTCACTCTTTTTGGTATTAGGTGTGCAGAGCGTATGCTTGGCAGGTCCACACGCATCAAGAGTATTGTACAATCGTGTTGCAAAGAGAACTAACTTCGTTTTACCACAGGTTGATGGCTTGAACTGTTACACTGCCGATTTGCATGTTCACACAATGTTCTCGGACGGTGAGGTATCGCCAGCAGAGCGTGTAAAGGAGGCTTGGATTGACGGACTCGACATTATGGCAATCACCGACCATATTGAAACTCGTCGCCAAGAGCGCTCAATGCTTAAATTCTTGAAGGGCTATTCGCCTGACGGAAGGGGCTTCCAGGAGATTAACTCTCGTTGCTCTCGTGGTGTTCACGCCGACGAGCGTGGTATCCCATCGGATATGAACTACTCGGCAAGTTTGGCCATCAAAGCAGCAAAGAGAAACTACCCGGAACTTACCGTAATTAAAGGTATCGAGATCTCTCGTGAGCCAGTACATATCGGTCACTACTGCGCACTTTGGACAAAGGATAACAACGCTATCTACTCTACTGACGATGCTCAGGCTATCCGCAACGCAAAGAAGCAGGGTGCGCTCATCACCCACAACCACCCAGGCTGGGAGAGAACTTCAACCGATTACACCGAATTCGAGAAGAAGATCTACGCAGAGGGGTTAATTGATGGTATCGAGGTTTCGAATAGTCGCAACTTCTATCCAGAAATCGTAGACCGTGCTATCGACAAGAAGTTGTATATGGTTTCGGCTACCGACATTCACGCCACAACTGCAAGCATTTTTGGCAAGGAGAACTTCTATCGTGATATGACTCTTATCTTTGCAAAAGACAAGAGCGAGAAGTCGTTGCGCAAGGCTCTTTTATCGCAGAAGACACTCGGCTACTGCGGTGGCTACATCATTGGCGAAAAGTCGCTCTTGACCAAGTTCTACAACGCATCTATCACTACAATTCTTCGCAAGGAGGGTACAAAGCACTACTACCTCACCCTTGTAAACAACACATCGTTCGACTACAATATCGTATATAGAGGTACAACTTACCATATTCCTGCATTCTCGGCAATTCCTCTCACATTGAAGAAGGCTTCGCCTGTATATACTGTTGAGAATATGATTCACCGCAGCAATCAATCACTCGACATCGAGTATAAGATGAAAAAATAGATTTACAATCGATAAAACATCACTAAAATGAAAAAGTTATTTTTAATTTTGGCATTGGCTGCTTTTTGCTTTGTTGATGCAGCAGCCCAGAAGAAGATTCCAGAGACAATTAACCTCTTGCCTAACTCGGCTCGTCGTACCGAGATTATCTTACCACAGGTTAAGGGTTTGAATGTCTACAAGGCAGACCTTCATGTTCACTCGGTCTACTCTGATGCAGACCTCACCCCAGAGCAGCGCATTAAGGAGGCTTGGTTTGATGGTCTTGATGTTATCTCTATCACTGACCATGTTGAGTATCGTCGTCACGAGGGAAATATGCTTAAATTCTTGAAAGGTTACCACAATGGAGAGGTAGTTAAGCCTCGTAACTATGCTGTAACACACCGTGCTGCAACCGAGGAGGGTATCTTGGCAGACCTTAATATCCCTTCTGAACTTGCAGCGAAGGCAGGTAAGGCTTATGGCGACGCTCTGTTGGTTATCCCAGGTTGCGAGGTTACTCGTCATCCACAAAAGATTGGCCACTACAACATCCTCTGGACAAAGGACAACAACACTATCTACGATGCTGATCCATTACAGTCATTGCGCAACGCAAGAGAGCAGGGTGCGTTCATCATTCACAACCACCCAGGTTGGGCTCGTAAGACTTGCGATATTACCGAGTTTGAGCAGCAGGCTTATGACGAGAAATTGATTGACGGTATCGAGATTATGAATGGTGTATCGTTCTATCCAAAAATCGTTGATCGTGCGCTCGAAAAGAAGTTTACTATGTTTGCTTGCAGCGATACCCACAACCTCACAAGTTTGTATCGCAATTCGGGTTATTTCCGCACAATGACTCTTATTTTTGCAAAGGATAACACCGACAAGGCTATCCGCAAGGCGCTCGAAAAGGGTATGACTCTCGGTTACTGCGCTGGTCATATCGCTGGTGATCCTAAGTTGTTGGAGGAGTTCTTCAAAGCATCGGTTAGTTGCAAGTTCCTTGCTCGTGGCAAGAAGGGCGTTGCAAACTATGCACTCACAAACTCAACCTCTATTCCTTACAAATTGCGTGTAGGTAA
>JAGCLL010000018.1 GCA_017647025.1 Alistipes sp.
ATGTGAGTTTATACTTCTTGCACCAAAGAAGAAGGATAGATACACTCCAATGCAGTATTCCAATATCTCCAAAAGAATCAGCGACACGCTTGGGAAGCCCATCGCATTCTTGTTTGATGATTTGATATACTACGAGCGCAACAGAATGCTGAGTCGCGGTGTATATTTTATCGTGTCCGACAAATATGCTTTTTTGCCGTTCCTCATTATAAATGCACGCACGGCAGAGGTATCGGAGAAGTCTTTACTTACCCCCGTGGCTCAGTACATCTTATTCTATCACCTGCAAATTATGTCCTTAGATGGTAAGACTTATAAGGATGTCGAGCAATTCGTGCCATATAAGTACATTACTATCTCGCGTGCTTTGAAAGTAATGGAGCAGTTTTCACTATGTGAACTCAAAAGAGATTCAGGAGGGGCTATCACGGTGCATTTTATGGCAGATAGTAAAGCATTATGGGAGAAGGCTCAACCATACTTGATAAACCCGGTTAAGGAGGTATGGTACTGTGATGACATTCGCACAGATGAAGAACTGTGTGTATGTAGTTATAACGCACTGGCTCAATACTCAAGTCTCAATCCTGACCATACACTTATGTTCGCACTTGAGAAAGAACCATTCAAAGATATGAAGAACAACAATCTTTTATATGGACTAAACAAAATGGATGGTCATATAAAAATTGAGGTTTGGGAATATCCTCCGATAGGACTCAAAAAGGTTGTAGATAAGTTATCTCTGTTTATGACCCTTAAAAACGATAGCGATGCTCGAGTAGAAAACGAACTTGAAATAATGATAAACGAACTATGGTAACCGGACTTGACAAATTCAGAGAGGCATTTATTGAGTATGCCGACAACTATGTAATTATCGGAGGTACTGCCTGCGGTATCGTACTACGAGATACTGATATGACACCTCGAGCCACAAGCGATATCGATATGATTGTTGTGGTGGAGAATATGACACCGGAGTTTGCTACGGCTTTCTGGCAATTCATTCGTGATGGCAAATACAAGCCCACCAAACGAGATAGAGAAACTGATGGACAAACTGTTTACACGCTTTATCGATTTGAGGAGGCTGAAGCCGGTTATCCTGTGAAGATTGAGTTGTTGTCAAGACATTCGGACATTCTCGGTGAACCGTCAGGATTTGTGATTGAGCCTATCCCTGTTGGTGAGGAAGTATCAAGCTTGTCCGCTATCATTATGGATGATGACTACTACAACTTCACCATCAAAAACAGTTTTGTAGATAATGGCCTCAAAGTAGCATCACCACTTGCACTCATAGTGCTAAAAATTAAAGCCTACTTGAATCTGCTGGCAGAGAAGGAACAAGGTCACCATGTAAATACCAAGCATATCAAGAAACATCGTTCCGATGTGCTGAAGTTGGTAGCAACAACTGCGTTGGGTGATCCTACTCCCGTAACGGCAGAGATTATGGACAGTGTAACCGATTTTATCGCAAAGATAAGAGCAATGCTCCCAAGTCAGGGACTCGAAGCGGCTTTGGGTCGCTCATCTGAGGACATCGCAAGTTACATTGATATCCTTGAAGAGATGTTCGTAAGAGAATAATATGAGAATACAATACGCATCAGATCTGCATTTGGAGTTCTCGGAGAACAGCAGTTATCTGAAACATAATCCATTGTTGGCTGTTGGTGATGTCCTTGTATTGGCAGGAGACATCGGCTACATTGGTGATGACAACTATTCCAAGCATCCGTTCTGGGATTGGGCATCGCAGAACTATAAGCAAGTGATAGTCATTCCTGGCAATCACGAGTTTTACAAGTTATTCGACTTGGATAAACTCTATAACGGTTGGTCGTTGAAGATTCGAGAGAATGTAACCTGCTACTACAATGCAGTTATTCCATTGGGCAATGACATTGAACTTATTGCCACAACTCTTTGGGCACATATCTCATTGCAGGATGCTTATAGAACAGAGTCGGTTATCAGCGATTTCCGCAGGATACGTTACGGTGTAGAGCCTTTGGATTTTAACAGATTCAATGAGGAGCACTACCGTTGCTTTAAGTTCCTTGAAGAGGCTGTAAGCAACAGCAAGGCTAAACATATTATTGTTGCTACTCACCATGTGCCATCATTCGAGTTAATGTCACCGGAGTTCAAAGGTAGCGACCTTAATGGTGCTTTCACGGTAGAACTCGGAGATTACATTGCCGCAAGCCCCATTGAATACTGGATATATGGACATTCACACCGAAATATTGATAAGGTTATCGGTAATACAAGTTGCGTATCCAACCAATTAGGCTATGTCTTCAGCAATGAGCATGGCTCATTCGATAGAGGCAGATGCCTTGAATTTTAACATACAGCTACTATTATGGAAAAGAAGAAGTATATTACATTGGAAGGAGTGAAATTGGATATCCGTAAAATGGAACGACCAGAGTTGAAAGGTATCTATGCAAAAGACATACTCGGTTTTGATTTCTATACTGCAAAGTACAAAGATTGTGAATTTATACTTCTCGAACCGACGAACAATGACTGTAGTAGATATACTCTAACGCAGTTTTCTGATATATCCAAGGGTATTAGTGATATAATTGGAAAGCCTGTTGCATACCTACTTAATAACAGCATCTATCATGAGGAAAACTTTATGCCAAACAAGCGTGGTGTTTATTTTATCTTTTCTGATGAATATGCATTCCTTCCATTCTTATCTAAGCGTGTAAACAAATAAATCATACTTTCGATTGGCTAATAGAAAAATAATGTGGGCCACTAAACCCACATTATCAATCATAGTTTTACCAACTTGCCATCAATACCGCAGCGTTCAAGCACTGCGGTATTTTCTTTATTAAACGCAATCAGGCACGAGGGAGCACCTGCAGTGCCGCCTTGCTCTCCCGATGCGTGGTAGAAGCTCAACCTGCCTTTGATAAAGAGTATCGAGTCTGCATTGGGAAATATCAAGTCGTGAAACAACCTTGTGTCTGTACGAGCAAAGGTCAGTGCAATGGCGTTCTTATGCTCTGCACATCGTTTGATGAACTGCGTGATGAGTGCGGTATCATATGGTGGATTGCAGAACACACGCCCAAACCACGGTTGTTTCAAACCATCGTCCTCGATTGTATAATGATGCTCGGCAGTCTCCCATGGTCTATTTATGGGAGCACACGGGTCTAAATCAAATGGCCCCAACCGCCTCAAGATATGTGGCGGTGTGAGCCATTCATTTTTACCTGTCGAGGACTTGCCTTCAAAGGTTACATCCATACAACCTAAATTGTATCACCAGAGCCAATCTGGATATCGAACGGATTTAGGTCGAACTCGTGAGTGATGTTCGTGTCATCCTGCTGCGACTCCAAGCAGTCCTCGGTGAAGATACAACCCTTGAGAGTTACGGTAGTCGTTGTCCAGTCATCCGAAGCCATAGGATTGGCAAACGAGACGATAAGGTCGAACTCACCAATCTCCAACAAAGAGCCATAGACCGAACGCAGGAGCTGCTGCGTAGCGTAGTCCATAGTGATGGATGCCGAGTATGTGATGTTTCCGAAGCCTCGGGAGACAGGCTTGCCGCCCATTCCGTAGTTGGACTCCACCTTGCGTTTCTTCGACCACTTGATGGCAGATACGCCTTCGAGTGTCGTAGAACCCTCGTCGATACCGAGTGCGGTAGACGAGAGTGTGATCATAGACCACGAATATGCTACATTATTGATTACTGCCATATCTGTTAACTGTTAGCGGTTAGTGACAATCCCTCCTCGACATAGATCTTGACGGCCACGCCGACAGGGA
>JAGCLL010000141.1 GCA_017647025.1 Alistipes sp.
CGATCCCGTGCGGCTCGCTGTCTGTGCTACGTTCCTGCCGTAGTTACCTGCACCGCCGCCTGCCTGGATTATCCAGTTGGCCACTGTCGGAATGGTGAAATATCCGATGATGCCGATAATGAGGAAGGTGATATAGACCGCATTCGACCCGTCAGGGATGAAGTTGGGATCGGACAACTGCTCTATGTCCTTCTGTAGCATCAGTACCTGTATGCGTGCAAGGACGCCGCTGAAAAGGTCGCTTACGGGCAGCCACAGATAGATGCTGATGTATCGGACAAACCACTGCGTGAGTGAGGCATGGAAGCCGTCCCAACAGGCTATCGCAAAGGATATAGGTCCGAGTATCGAGAGGACGATGAGGAAGAATGTTCTCAGCGTGTCTATGACAAGTGCTGCGGCATTGAACATCAGCTCCAACAGTTCGCGGAAGAAGTTCTGCACCGCCTTTTTCATATTGTACATCGCACGGTCCATATACATTCCGCAAGCCTCTATCGCATCCAATGCACCCAACTCATCGAGCTTGTTGTCAAAGGACTCCTTATCCACGAGGTAGGCCGTTTCGGGATTGCGTTTCATCGCCTCAAACTCCAGCTTATCCTTCTGTCTGCGATACTCGTTCATATCGAAGGTCTGTGTTTCGAGGATTCTATGCGTTCCCGTCACGATGGGCGACATCACGCTGTTGAGCGTGCCCAACACCAATGTCGGGAAGAACATGATACACAGTCCGAGAGCAAAGGGACGCAGGAGCGGAAAGACATCTATAGGCTCGGCTCTTGCCAACGACTGCCAGACACGATAGGCGACATAGAAGAGAGCACCCAATCCGGCAAGTCCTTTGGCGACACCCGTCATCTGCGAGCAGAGGGGCATCATATCCACATACAGATTCTGGAGTATCTGATGCAGATTGTCAAAGTTTACTGCTAATAGTACCATAGTCGTAGGATTTCAGGTTTACCAATAGCGTTCACTCGGCGAGCCGTAGAGGGACATCACACGGTCAACATCGTTCTGCTTCTTCGCTCTGAGGTAAGACACCCCGATGTTCTTGTTGGTGTAGTACTGCACAAGCCCACGGTACTGGAGCATCTCACTGTAACACTTGTCAATGATATCCATGCGGTCCTTGTCGCTCATGGAGAGTCCGTTCTCATTGACCACCGCCTTGAGGTCATTGAGCAGATGGGCACTCTCTTCAAGCAGTTTGGTATAGCCCAGAGCAATGGCACTGAGTTCCTCCACCGTGAAGTAGGGGTCGTTCAGCATACGCTCAAAGCTGTTCACATAGATGTCGGTGATGTCGCCCACAAGCAGGATGGTCTGCTGTACCTTGCGTGCATCGCGGACAAGGTTCTTCACCTTCTTCAGAGCATCGTAGTACTCCTTGCCCTGCTTATAAATCTTTACTGTCTCCTGGAAGTTCTGAATCATCGTACTTGCCGTAGAGGATGTATGCACGATGTTCTTCGTGGCATTGATGATGCCTTGTGCGAGGTTGCCGGGGTCTGTCACCACCCACTGCGCCCTCGATGTCTGGCTGACAAAGAGAGCCACCAGACAGAGCATAAAAATTTTCAATCTCATACTGTTACGAATTAAAGGGTGAATAAAAGGGTTACTTATTTTCGCTTGCTCTCGGCAAGCTGCTTGATGGCAAGTTCAATGTCTCCTCCCAACTTCTCGGTGAGCCGTTGCAACTCCAGTTTCTCGGTCTCCTCGGTGGTGTAGCAGTAATACTCTTCGGGAGATACCTCCGTGGCATAGACTGCCGACTGTGCTCCGCCAAGACCTATCCACACCTCCTTGTACTTCCTGCCAGGAGCATTGGCGAGGTTGATGGAGAGAATCTGTGCACGCTCCTTGTCGGTGAGTCCGAGAAGCGTCTGTATCTCATCGAACTTGTTCACATACTTACGCTGGTCGAGAAGAATCTTGCAGTCGCTGTTGTTGATGATGGTACCCTTGACGATAGAGGAAGAGATGATGTCCTCGACCTCCTGCGTCACCACAA
>JAGCLL010000142.1 GCA_017647025.1 Alistipes sp.
AAGCACATCGTTGTTATCTTCAACCCTGCTGACATTACAGGTCTTATCACTTTGATTTATGCAGGTGTTAAGCCTTCGCAGGTTACCACTCTTGCTGCTCTCGACTCTACTCGTCTTCGCAGCGAGTTGGCTAAGTACTTGAAGGTTTCGGCTGACAAGGTTGTAAACCCTCGTACCTATGGTGGTCACGGCGAGCAGATGGCTGTATTCGCTTCGACTACTACTGTTGATGGTACTCCACTTACCGACATCATCGGCACTGACCGTATGCCACAGGCTGATTGGGATGCACTCCGTCAGCGTGTAATCCAGGGTGGTAAGAACATTATCGACCTCCGTGGCCGTTCATCGTTCCAGAGCCCATCGCTCGTATCTATCCAGATGATTGCTGCTGCTATGGGTGGCGAGGCATTCCGTTGGCCAGCAGGTTGTTATGTAAACAACGACGAGTTCAAGAACATTATGATGGCTATGGAGACCAAACTCGACGCAAATGGTGTTGAGGTTCTCCCAGTTCACGGTACTGCCGAGGAGCACGCTACTCTCGTAGAGTCTTACAAGCACCTCTGCGCACTTCGTGACGAGGTTATCGCAATGGGTGTTATTCCGGCAGTAGAGGATTGGCACAAGTTGAATGAGAATTTGTAGTAAAATCGTTCTGATTGGCTCTTTTTGCACGAGAGCGTCGGACGCCAAATGTCCTCACATAGGTCTACTATGCTGCGGATTTGTCGCCTAGCTTCGCACAAAAATAGCTCAATCATTGACGATTTTGAATGACGAAAGGGTGGTCTTTTGGACCGCCCTTTTTACATCTCACGACTTCTGACAAGAAATTGAAATCGTTAAAAATCAATTTGAATAAGGGGAAGGTAATATCACGCATAAAAACAGCCAAATCATTGACGATTTTGAATGACGAAAGGGTGGTCTTTTAGATCACCCTTTTGCATATAAGGAATATAAGGAGTTCCTTAGACTCATTAGACTCCTTAGATTCTTTAATAACCTTTAATAACCTTTAACTTCCTCTAACTCCCCCTACTAAAACACCACCTTATCAAGCACTTTGTCGTGCTTCTCGGTGGGTAACTCTTCGACCACCTGACAAGGGTAGCAGATGCCTATGGTATAGGCTCGAAAACCTCTGCGAGAGAGATACTTATCGTAAAATCCTTTGCCTCTTCCACAGCGTGCGCCATTGCGTGTGAAAGCAACGCCTGGAACAACCATAACATCTATTTCGCTCGGCTCGATAGGGGTGGTAGCCACAGGCTCCATAATGCCGAATGCACCTCGTTGTAACCCCTCGGAAATATCGTAAAATTCCATCTCATCGCCCTCGATGCGAGGAACGACTATGCGCTTCGATTGCGATAGGTTATCTATGGCAGAGGCGCTCGTAGGCTCATCGCCAAGCGATACGAAAAGCGCTACGGTCGAGGCGTTTTCGACCTGCTCCAAATGGGATATTTTGTCGAAAATAGCGATGGAGAGGGCTGATTTTTGCTCTTCCGACATCTTTGCGATTTCGGCTCTAACCATTTGTCGTACAGTCTTTTTGTCGAGTGTGCTCATAAATTCTTTATTCGGCAAGTTAAAAAAACGGTAAAAAGTATTGTTATTCCGCAAACAATTCGTATCTTTGTAATTAGGTATACGCATATGCGTGCGTATGCGAGGACAAAATTGCAGACGGAGAAGACAAACTTTTCACAAAAATACACATTTCTTAAATTTAATTAAAATTATGGGCTGTTTTTTAACTAATTCATCTCTCGGAAGAAAGTTGGTGATGAGCATCTCAGGATGTTTCCTCGTGCTTTTCATTCTCTTCCACATGTCAATGAACATCGCCGCAATTTTCTCGGCAGATGCTTACAACACAATCTGCTCCCTCTTGGGCGCTAATTGGTATGCTTTGGTAGCAACCGCTATCTTGGCAGGTGGCGTATTTGTTCACTTTGCTTACGCATTCTGGCTCACTTGGCAGAATCGCAAGGCTCGTGGCAATGTACGCTATGCAGTAACAGTTAAGGAGCACGGCGTTTCGTGGGCATCGAAGAATATGCTCTTGCTCGGCGTGATCGTAATTCTTGGCTTGTTGCTCCACCTTGCGCACTTCTGGTCGAAGATGCAGTTGCAGGAGTTGCTCGGCAACCACGAGAACTGCCTTGGTCTTGCTGTAACAGATGGTGCAGCGTTGATTCAGTACACCTTCTCGAAGTGGTACAATGTTGCCCTCTATGTTGTATGGTTGGCTGCTTTGTGGTTCCACCTCTCGCACGGTGTTTGGTCGATGGTACAGACCGTAGGTTGGGCAAATGATAAGTGGTATCCACGCTTGAAGTGCCTCTCGACAATCGTAGCAACGCTCATCTGTGGCGGTTTTGCAGCAGTTGTAGTATGGTTCTATGTTCAGCACCTTTTGACCGTATGTCCTTGCTGCTAATCAGGGATAGTAATTTGACGATTTAGAAAAATAACAAAATTTATAAAAATATGGCTTTCAAATTAGATTCCAAAATTCCTGCTGGTGAGTTGGCTCAAAAGTGGAGCAACCATAAGGCGGCTATCAAGGTTGTTAGCCCTGCTAACAAGCGTAAGTTGGATATTATCATTGTAGGTACCGGTCTTGGTGGTGCATCTGCTGCTGCTTCGCTCGGCGAACTTGGCTACAATGTAAAGGTATTCTGCATTCAGGACTCTCCACGCCGTGCGCACTCTATCGCAGCACAGGGTGGTATCAATGCAGCAAAGAACTATCAGAACGATAACGACTCGGTATATCGCTTGTTCTACGATACAATCAAGGGTGGCGACTATCGTGCTCGTGAGGCTAATGTATATCGTTTGGCAGAGGTTTCTAACCTCATTATCGACCAG
>JAGCLL010000143.1 GCA_017647025.1 Alistipes sp.
CATCATCTCTGATAGCCCCATTATCCCTCACCCGACTCGAACGGTCGCAGCAGGTTTGAGCAGAGCAAAAGACAAGAGATAGACATTAAAACCAAAGGTTTTAGAGAGTAAATTAAATGGCAGCAGCCAAATTTATTTGAGATGATGATATTTAATTTACTATCGTAGTTGCGTAGCAACAATGGCTATCTCGCAACTTGCAGACCACTCTGCCACACCGCTACCGACTGACCGAGTCTCGTCGGGCACAAAAGAAAAACCGCCGAGAAAATTCTCAGCGGTTTTGTGCCCAGGACGAGACTCGAACTCACACGGGCTAACGCCCACTACCCCCTCAAAGTAGCGTGTCTACCAATTCCACCACCTGGGCTTTGAGGTTTGCGGTGCAAAGGTACGCAAAATTTTGATACTCGCAAATTTTTCAGCAGAAAAAAATGCAATTTTTCCTGTAAACTACTTGAAAACTTCGTTGAAAAGTGCTGCAAGTCTGTATCCAGCATCTCTAACAGCCTTCTCGGCAAGGTCACGATACTTGATACGGAAGGCGTGAATATCAACCACTTCACCCTCCTTAATCTCGTTCACGCAATGCGCGCGTTTAGCCACATCAACGCCCCAATCGTAGACACTACCCGATGTAATAGCCTTAATTTCTCTCTTGTCGCAGTCGTCAAGCATCTCCGCACAATCGACAAGACCCCACGGATGCTGCTCTTCGAAGAATATGGCATCCCACACATCGTGATAGCGGACTGAACGACCACGCCACTTTACCTTATAATAACCAGTGGTTTGATCATCGGGGTAACGAATATGTTTCGGACAGTGCATATCGCCCAACCAATGGACAATCATCACAATTTTGAGCATACGCAACGAATCCTCCATAGTGCGGTGATTAGCCTTCAAATCTGCCGCAAACTCATCGACCATATAGACGCAGTTTTTGACAAACTTATCGCCATCACGCTGACCTCGTAGGATATTGTAGTTTTCGTCCACCGAGAAGGTGTGCGGAAATGTTACCTTGCGCTTTGCATTCGAAGGCTCAAAACCCAAATCCATCAACAACTCAGGCTTATACTCGTCGGCATGCGACGCATAGTAGACAATTGACTTGCCATCAAGGTATTTGTCAAGCATCCTCTTCGCCTTGGTCGAGAGGTGATTCTCGGCAATCTTGGCTACGGTAGCGTGTGCTACTCGTGCCCAACCATAAGATGTACCGCAAGCAAGAAGCACTGCGGTACATACGAGAAAAAATCTTTTCATTATTATGACTTTTTAATCGCTATCTTCAACGGAACTTCGTTCACATCGCTATCCACGACGAACTCACCTTGCGGTGCAGCCGAAGTCTTAACGCTTACAGCCAAGGTCTGCTGACCGATGTACGATGCGAAATCGGCAACAGCGGCGTGAACAGCCTCTATATCCTCAATCTCGACCTCAATCTTATCGGTTACCTCCAAGCCTGAGTCCTTACGGATATTCTGAATACGATTTACCAACTCACGAGCCACACCCTCCTTCTGCAACTCCTCGGTGAGGGTGATGTCGAGTGCAACGGTGAGTTTACCCTCGCTGGTTACCAACCAACCCGGCATATCCTCCGACATAATCTCGAAGTCGGCTGGGGTTACGGTAATCTGCTCGGCACCCATATCGAGTACAATCTCGGTCGAAGCCTCAATCTCGGCAATCTTCTCCTGCGAGAACTGTGCGGTCATAGCAGCAATCTGCTTCATATACTTGCCATAGCGAGGACCGAGTGTCTTAAAGTTTGGCTTGATGCGCTTTGTAATAAGACCGGTAGTATCGCGGATAAGTTCCATATCCTTGATATTTACCTCATTGAGGATAAGCGACTTAACTGCCGACAAGTGTTCCTCTGTTGCATCGTCAAGTACTGGAATCAACACCTTTGCAAGTGGCTGACGCACCTTGATATTTACCTTACGGCGCAATGCGAGTACCATTGACGATACCTGCTGTGCCATAGCCATCATATCCTCCAAACGAGCATCAATCAACTTCTCATCGCACTTAGGGAACGATGCGAGGTGTACCGAATCCTCCGAGTGGCGACCACTCAACTCGTTCAAATCGCAGAAGATTCTATCCGAGATAAATGGAGCGAATGGTGCAGCCAACTTCGCAACAGTTTCGAGGCAGGTGTAGAGTGTCTGATAAGCAGATAACTTATCCTCGTTCATCTCGCCACCCCAGAAACGCTTGCGGTTGAGGCGTACATACCAGTTCGACAAATTCTCGCCCACAAACTCCTGAATAGCACGAGCCGCAGGGGTTGGGTCATAATCCTCCAACGATGTTGTTACATCCTTAACCAAGGTGTTCAACAACGAGATAATCCAGCGGTCAATCTCTGGTCGCTTCTCCATTGGTACCTCCGCCTCCTTGCCTGTAAAGCCATCGATGTTGGCGTAGAGTGCAAAGAACGAGTATGTGTTGTAGAGTGTTCCAAAGAACTTACGACGCACCTCATCAACGCCATCGACATCGAACTTCAAGTTCTCCCAAGGATCAGAGTTTGAAATCATATACCAACGGGTTGCATCTGCGCCATACTTGTTCAACACCTCGAATGGATCTACGGCGTTGCCCAAACGCTTCGACATCTTGTTGCCATTCTTGTCAAGTACAAGACCGTTTGAAATGATATTCTTGAACGCTACGCTGTCGAACAACATTGTAGCGATTGCGTGCAATGTAAAGAACCAACCACGAGTCTGGTCAACACCCTCAGCGATAAAGTCCGCAGGGAACAACTGATCGAAGTTCTCGGCATTCTCGAATGGATAGTGGCGCTGTGCGTAAGGCATAGCACCCGAATCAAACCAAACATCAATCAAATCGCTCTCACGACGCATAGGCTCACCCTTCGACGATACGAGGATGATGCTATCAACATAAGGCTTATGGAGGTCGATGCGCTCGGTCGAGTAGTTCTCTGCCGACATATCGCCCACCTTGAAGTTCTTGTATGGATTCTCGGTCATAAAGCCCGCAGCGATTGACTTCTCAATCTCCGCCATCAACTCCTCAACCGAGCCAATACACTTCATCTCCGAGTAGTCTTCGGTAGCCCAGATTGGGAGCGGAGTACCCCAGAAGCGTGAACGAGAGAGATTCCAATCAACCAATCCCTCCAACCACTTGCCGAAGCGACCTGAGCCGGTATATTCAGGTTGCCACTTGATAGTGTCGTTCAACTCCATCATACGCTCACGGAGAGCCGTTGTGCGGATAAACCACGAATCAAGCGGGTAGTACAATACCGGTTTGTCGGTACGCCAGCAGTGTGGGTACGAGTGGGTATGTTTCTCAATCTTAAATACTTTGCTCTCGCCTTTGAGCATTACGCAGATGTCGATATCGAGTGTGGTATCACTATCAGCCAACGCAGCATCGTAGGCGTTCTTTACATAGCGACCAGCCCACTCGTTGTAGAGTGCAACATCAACATATTTCTCTGTAAACTCCTTGTCCAAATCCTCCAAGCGGAAGAAACGACCTGAACGGTCAACCATTGGGCAGTTCTTGCCTGCGGTATCCACCATAAAGAGTGGCGAAATGCCTGCCGCACGAGCCACGCGGTCGTCATCAGCGCCGAAAGTAGGTGCGATATGTACGATACCTGTACCGTCCGAAGTTGTTACATAGTCGCCAACGATTACGCGGAACGCATCGCCCATAGGCTTAACCCAAGGAATCAACTGCTCGTAGCGAATGCCCTCCAACTCTTTGCCCTTGAATGTCTGCTCCTCAACCTCGAAAGTACCCTCCTGCTTCTTGCCGAAGTACGAGCCTACGAGATCCTTCGCCATAATGATGGTCTGACGAGCCTCGGTGTATGGGTTCTGGCACTTTACACGAACATACTCAATCGATGGGCCTACGCAGAGAGCAGTGTTTGATGGTAAAGTCCACGGTGTGGTTGTCCAAGCGAGGAAGAACAACTCTCCCTCGGCTCCCTCGAAGAGATGCTCGCTCTTCTCATCACGCACAATGCGGAATTGAGCAGTACAAGTTGTATCCTTAACATCACGATAGCAACCCGGCTGATTCAACTCGTGAGTTGAAAGTCCTGTTCCTGCTGCTGGCGAATATGGCTGAATGGTGTAGCCCTTGTAGAGCAAACCCTTATCGTAGAGTCGCTTCAAGAGATACCACAAAGTCTCAATATATTTGTTGTCGTATGTAATATATGGATCGTCGAGGTTTACCCAATAGCCCATCTGGTGGGTGAGGTCGCTCCACACATCGGTGTACTTCATCACATCCTCACGACAGCGACGATTGTACTCCTCGACTGTAATCTTCTTGCCAATATCCTCCTTGGTGATGCCGAGAGTCTTCTCAACACCCAACTCCACAGGCAGACCGTGGGTATCCCAACCAGCCTTGCGGTTTACGCGATAGCCCTGCTGAGTCTTGTAACGGCAGAAAACATCTTTGATGGTACGCGCCATAACGTGGTGAATACCCGGCATACCGTTTGCCGAAGGGGGTCCCTCGAAGAAGATGAATGCGGGCGCACCCTCGCGTGTTTCGATACTCTTTGCAAAAGTATCCTTCTTGTCCCACTCTGCCAAAACCTCATTGGCGAGTGCCGATAAATCAAGATTTTTATACTCTTTGAATTTCATACGACAAATAAATTCAACTAATAAATCAGGTTATAATTGCGCAAAATTACAAATAAAAACGGAAAAACTGAAAGTTTTCGCCCAAAACTCTGCACGATTATTGAGTTGTTTGGTCAAAAAGGGCTAAATTATGACAAAATTGGTATTCAAAGTGGTTGCAATGGCGATATTGATGACACCTTTCTCGGCAATGGCATTCAACATTCGAGGTCGTGTAATATCTGCTCTCTCCCGAAAAGGCATTCCCTACGCCTCAGTCGTTATCGAGGGCAACAAAACCAAAGGTGCTGCCACCGACTCGCTCGGCTACTTCACTATCGAAGGTATGCAGGGCGGAGTTGCTCGTTTCGAGGCGTCGTGCATCGGATACACATCAGTCATCACTCCCGAATACCTCATTTCTGCCTTCACTCCTCTCATCGAAATCGAGTTGACGGAGTCGCTCTCCTCCATCGAAGCGGTATCGGTAGCCCCATCACCCTACGCCAGAGATGTCGAAAGCCCTGTGAGTCTGCGAGCCATCGGCATTGGCGATTTGGAGCGTTCAGCAGGTGCAAACAGAGATGTAGCCCGCATTGTCCGTACCCTGCCCGGTGTGGCATTTTCGCCCATAGGCTACCGCAACGACCTGATTGTTAGAGGTGGCGGCCCTTCGGAAAACACCTTCTATATCGATGGCATCGAGATACCCAACATAAACCACTTTGCTACGCAAGGTGCATCGGGAGGTCCTGTAAGTATTCTCAACGCCGACCTTATCCGCCAAGTGAAATTCTATACGGGAGCATTTCCGGTGGATAAGGGCAATGCGTTGAGTTCTGTTATGGATATAACCTTGCGTGATGGCAACCCCGACAAACAGCGTTTCAAGGCTACTCTCGGAGCATCGGAGGTGGCATTCAGCGGTAGTGGACACTTCAACTCGAAGGCGACCTACCTCTTCTCGGTGCGACAATCCTATCTGCAACTCCTTTTCAAATTGCTCGGACTGCCATTTCTGCCGAACTATATAGATGCACAAGCAAAAGTGCGTATACGCCCATCGAGCGAATACGAAATTACAGTTTTAGGAGTTATGGGAGTGGATAATATGCGCCTAAATCTCGACGAAAAGGGGGAGGAGAATGAATATATTTTGAGTTATATCCCAAAAATCGAGCAGGAGACCTTTACGCTCGGAGCGACACTCAAACACTTTGGAGGCAAGCATATTCAGACCTTCTCGGTGGGATATAGTTTTTTCACCAATCGCAACAAAAAATATATCGACAACGACGAATCGAGCGAGAATAATCTGCGCCTTCGACTCCGTTCAAGGGAGGGCAAAGCGACTGCCCGTTTTGAAAATCGCACACTACTCGGCAAGTGGCGACTGCGTGAGGGTGCAGAGTTATCAGTGCGCCACTTTTTCACCTCCTCGAAGCAACTTCTTCCGAGCGAGGAGCGCTCCTATTTCGACTACAATACACGCCTTGCTTTTGTCGGCTATGCTCTCTTTTTCTCGGCAGACTATCGCTCGCTGAATGAGCGACTTACCGCCTCTATGGGAGTAAGAGTTGATGGCGCTTCATACTCCTCGACGATGGCACAACCGTGGCGACAACTATCGCCCAGAGCCTCACTTTCCTACTCACTTGGCAAGGGTTTCTATGTGAGTGGAAGTACGGGTTTATATTATGAATTACCACCCCTGACTGCTCTCGGTTTTCGGGAGGATGACCGCCTTGCCAATAAGTCGTTGGAGTATATGCGAGTATTCTCCTCGGCGGTAGGTGCAGAGTACCGTCTGTGTGATAGGTTGGCGGTATCGTTGGAGGGTTTCTACAAACTCTACTCACAAGTGCCATTATCGGTGGCAGATGGTGTGCCTTTGACCTGCAAGGGTAACGACTATGGCGTAACGGGCAATGAGGAGTTGGTGTCAACGGCGCAAGGCAGAGCATACGGCGCAGAATTGTCGGCTCGTTGGCAGATTCCGAACAAGGTGAATATCGTGGGTGCTTTTACCCTCTATTGGAGCGAGTATCGTAGCAACCGCTACGCCCCATATATCCCTTCGGCGTGGGATAATCGCTGGATAGTAAACATAAGTGGCACATACGACCTTCCGCACCGTTGGAGCATCGGTGCAAAGTTGAGTGCCATAGGTGGTGCGCCATACACCCCTTACGACGAGGAACAGACATCGCTGAAAACCTATTGGGATGCCACTGGTCGTGCAGCACTCGACTACTCACGCTACAACGAGGGGCGTTTGAAACCCTTTGTACAACTCGATGTAAGGGTGGATAAGGTGTGGGAGTTTCGCAAGTGGAGTTTGGGCGTATATATCGACCTCGAAAATGTAACTTTCAGCGAGATAACTCTGCCCGATGCGCTACTCAGCACAGGTGTAATAAAAAATCCCTCTGCCCCACTTGCGGAACAGAGGTATGAGTTAAAAAAAATCTCTCAACGCAATGGCACACTTATCCCCACCATTGGTATAACTGCCGAATTTTAGAATTTTGCCAGCACCCTGCGCACTCGTCTTTCGTGCTTGGCAAACTGTTTGTCGATTGCGGCATTGAAAGCCCTAATATCGTCTGGCATCGTCATCGGCATACTCACCTTTGGATGTTTGATTTTTAGGACTTTACGCACTAATGGTTTGTTTAAGATATTCAAATTATTGGCTACTCCACGATAGGCTTTTTGGCGAAAATCCTCCGACAAACGCCTCATTGCAGAGCCTCGTACGCACTGCGGAATTTGCCCCTTTGCCTGTACATAGACTGGCACTGCAAGACTCGATACAGAGTGGCCATTCATCACCAGCATACGAGGATTTTTACCATCGCAAACTATCACAAACGCACCTACGGTCGTAGCACGAGGTACCGTATAATTGCTACAAACATAGCGCTCGTTAGAGGCAAGTACATCTCCATATTTGACACTATTATACGAGCGAGAATACTCTATAAAGTGGCGTGGTTCAAAACATCCTTCATATGATTGCATCTCCCTCATTATAAGGCTGTAACGGCGCTCACTTGCGCCCTTCTTATCGGGGTTTCCTGCGTGCGAAAAATTGGCTCTAACATCAAATCCTTTGCCTCGTTCATCTACATCGTAACGGCAATATCCCAAGTCCCAGATCTCGAAGTATGCAACTGCGCCCGAAGCATCGGCAATACCCAAGTTGGAGGTAAAACCTCGTGCCCGTTTCTCGTTTTTGAGCATCTCCTCGAACTCATCTACCGTAGCGCAATTTCGCAATGCTCGACACGAAAGTGAGCCCTTCACTCGTTCACGGCTACAAGCCTCCCACTCCTCTGGCGTGGCCTTAGGAAGGTGTTTTGTAGCGGTGGTTATAACTCCCAGCCCCGCCTCATTTATGCCCGCATAGACGATTGTTCGCCAGCGTTTGGTATTGGGCACAATGGCAGTATAGGCATAGACTCCACCTTCAACATACTCCACTCGTGTATTGCTGAATGACGAATCTCGGTGTTTCCACAATAGCGGAGCACCCTCGCTTGAACGGCTTGCCGACACGATAGCCGAGGTGCACGCCAACGATGACACCACACCAATCTGCAACATCGCTAAAAGTAGCAATAAAAACCTTCTCATAGAGTCTATTTTGTAAAATTACCTCTGCGAAGTTAATAAAATATCGATTAAAACGCAAGGTTTTGCACCAATCGGATTGGACTTATTTATAAAATAAGTATATTTGTCATCGATATAAATAATTATGTAATTATGAGAAGATTTTATATAACTCTTATCTGCTCACTCCTGCTTCTCGCAACAGTAGGATGCGACAACAAAAGCAAATCTGACATTGCAAAGCAGGTCGAGTTTCTCTGCGATACAACGGGTTTCACGGATGGAGAAAATCAGACCTACGCCGCTTGGGAAGAGGAGGATTGTTTCTACCTCTATCGCAGCGAGGATTGGAGCGCTGCACTCCTTCGGATTTCATCGGTTGCAGGTAGCAACTCGGCAACTTTCAACGGCAAGGCAAAGAGCACAGATGGCGAATACTACGCCATATATCCCGCTTTGGCAGCAGGTGTAATCCGCCCGAATGGAGAAATTTCAATCACCGTAGAGCCTAAAAACATACTCTTTGCAGGCGAAAATACAACTACTGCAACACCACAAATAGGCGCAGAGAGTGGTGCTAACAAACTTACCTTTGCTCCGATTTTCGGAGCATTGCAGGTAGAATTGAGCGACTTCGACGCCCTCACTTCGGTGAAAGTTACCGTGCCAAGTGATGGATATGGCTTGTACGGCACCTTCACCTACAATCTGCAACAAGGAAAGATCTGTGGCAAGACCAACACCTCCTACTCACTCACTCGCACCTTCACTTCTCCGTTCGATATTTCGGACAATCGCACCATTCACATTGCTATGCCCGAAGGTGAATATAGCAACATTGATCTGTTTGTACGCAACGATCAGAATAGCGAGAAGATGCTCTACACGGTTAAAGATTTCGAAATTAAGCAGGGTAAAATCACCGTTGCAGCCGCTACGAGCGTTGTTATCCCTGCCATTGTGGATAGTTGGCACATCACCAACTTCGAGGAGGCAACTGCCGATGTAGATGTATATATTCAGTTCAATCACGACAACACCTTTGTTATCTATCAGCGTAACAATACCATCGAATATGTTCGCTACGATGGCACCTACACTATCGACCCTGCAACATCGACCATTTCGGGAGAGTATAGCGACGGAAGCAAATGGGCAGAGGAGTACTCCTTCCAAGTGGTGGACGGTGTTCTCACTATGGTGGGCATAACCAGCAATGAGAAGAGTTGCTACGAGATCGCAGAGATTCCCGCAGCAGCCACACAAGAGAGTAAAACAAGCCTTGCATCACGAGGCGTAACAAGACCTTTATAACATAGAAGAGAGATGAAACGCATACTATATACTATTTGTGCAGCAGTTTTAATCGTTAGTTGCACCGCAGATTTAGAGAATCAGACAAGCGTAACTACCAATAGCGGAGAGTACGCTGGTAAAATCATAAACTCTTCGCAGGGTGCAATCAATGGTACAATTTTAGTCCGCTTTGATGAGAAGGCCGAGAGTCGTTTGGCTGATGCCATAACCCGTTCAGGCGCTACTCGCACAGGCATTGGTGGCGTAGATGCAATACTCAACGAGGTGAATGCCTCAAAAGTTACACCCGTATTTACCATCACTGCCAAAAATCGTGATAAGATACACGCCAGAGGCTTGCACCTATGGTACTCGCTCACATTCGATAGTGCGTGCGATATTGATGTTGTAGCCTCGAAACTCGCAAAGGTTGGTGAGGTAAATCGTGTAGAGTTCGAGCACGAGATTAAACGCGTAAGCAATCCGCAAAGCACTCAAAAAACATCTCTCTCATTGAATGGTGCAACACGCTCATCATCAAAAGAGGGTGTTCCTTTCAATGATCTTTACGCCAAGTATCAGTGGGGAATTTCCAACAGCGACAACAACCATTATATCGACTGGCGAAGTAGCAATTGGGAGGTTTTTGCGCCTATTGCCGAGGCCGATATAAATGTCGTTCCGGCGTGGAAACTCTGCAAGGGCGACCCTTCGATTATCGTAGCGGTTGTTGACGAGGGCGTTATGTACTCGCACGAGGATTTGCACGAGAATATGTGGGTAAACCTCGCCGAGAAGACGGGCGTAGCGGGCGTGGATGACGATGATAATGGATATGTAGATGATATTCACGGATTTAACTTCGTCTCAGGCGTACTCAATATAAGAACAAACAAGTGGGAGAAGGGCGAAATCACCTGGGATAAGATTGATAGCGACGGCAAGGGTGATACTGGCCACGGAACCCATGTTGCTGGTGTAATCTCGGCAATGAATAATAACTTCAAGGGCATTTGTGGTATCGCTGGTGGTAGTGGCAATGGTGATGGCGTAAGAATTATGTCAATACAAACTTTTAGCGGTAATAGTGGCACACTATCGTCTGATAAAGCGAGAGCATTCATATACGCAGCCGATTGTGGCGCTCATATCTTGCAGAATAGTTGGAGTTTTGGCTCGGCAAATACAGTTGGCGATAATGTTCCAAGCAACGACAAGGCCTTCCGCAACAATGAGTCGGTACTGGCTGACGCTCTCGACTACTTCATAGCAGAGGGCGGAGATGAGGAGGGGCCACTCGCTGGCGGTCTTGCCATATTTGCATCGAGCAACGACGGCGAGAATCTTATTGGCTACCCTGCGGGTTATGAGCCTTGCATCGCAGTTTCAGCATTTGGCCCAGCATTGCGACCAACATACTACACAAACTATGGTCCCGGCACCGACATTATGGCTCCGGGAGGTGAGGCGCTCTACCCGAATGGCTCTATACTCTCCACTATGCCTCCACAATTGAGCGATGCTTCGTGCCCTAATTATGGTATGATGCAGGGAACATCACAGGCTTGCCCCCATGTTTCGGGTGTTGCAGCACTTGGACTCTCCTATGCAAAGCAACTCGGCAAGCGATATACAGCCGACGAATTCCGCACAATGTTAATATCTGCAACAAATGATATCGAGCCATACTTGACAGGCAGTGTTGCCAATATCCCGTGGACCAACAACTCATACAAAAATATGGAGTATGAAAGTCTCAAAGGAAAACGACTGTTTGGCGCTGGATATATCGATACCTACAAACTACTATTGCAGATCGACGGAACACCATATATCGTTGTCAAGAGTGGCGAAGATTGTGTTATTGACCTCGCTCCACACTTTGGAGATGGCATCAAATCGGCATACTTCTCTTCGGCAAAGGAGGTTTTGGATCATGGCACCGAGAGCCCTATTGGTCTCGAAATTGGCGCTTACTCAAAAGGCGTACTCTCCATTAAAACTACAAAAAGTGGTGTAACAATGCTCTCTGTCAGCCTGCTTGTTGGTGGAGGCTCGCTCAATGATCAATCCCGACCTATCCCAACAAAAGTAACAAAACAAATCGTAATTATCTCTCGCTCCACGACTTCAACAAATAGCGGTTGGCTGTAATAATCGTCCCCTATTTTTGACAAAATAAATAGACCTCAATCCAAAAGATTGAGGTCTATATGTTATATATAGCGCTACTGTATCTACCAGCCATTCTCCTCCTTATCGTCATCGTAGAGTTCATCCTCCTCACGATCGTCGTAGCGCTCGTCATCCATATAGACCGTGCGCCAATCACCATCCTCATTGCCACCCGAAGGAAGAGTATCATAGTCGTACTTGTCGTTACCAGGCTCTATTCTTGGAATAAATGCCTCCTCGCCACAACCTGCGCAGTGGTGGTACAGAGGACAACCCTTATTGCAAGCATACTCATCGTAGCCGTGCGGACAGCGCCACTCACGAGCCACATTGTCACTATTGCTTGCAACCTTGCCCACACCCCAACCTATGACACCTAATACTATAATGAAAAGTAGAAATGCTCCCATCTTTTACCTGCTCCATCTATCACCTCCGCCACATATTGTCTCCAACACATTAGCGGCCATTCCAATAAATACCAATATCCCGAATAACATATGTATGCTACACCTCTTTATTCAATTGACAACTCTCCACCAAATATATCGCGACACAACCTGCCAACATCGCACATATCGCCAAAGCCTTTGCCAAAAATATCCCTACTGAAATCATTACCTCTGCCATAATCGTATTGTTTTATTGGTTTACGATGCAAAGGTATGGGCGCATTTTGACAATTCTTGTCAAAGATAAAAATAAATCAATTTCTGCAACACATAGTAGGATCTTTTTCGATCGGCTGCACCTCGGCATAGTACATACCAGATATGCACTCTGCGCTCGGTTTGCACAATCGTTGCCGAGGATTGCTCCTCTTGATTTTTGTGGAAAGCCACCCACAAGCAACAATAAGTCCCCCTCACAGGAGGGGGATTTAGGGGGGTGGGTAGGTGTTTACACCACTATATTAAAAGCAACAAAGGCTCTCCGAAGGAAGCCTTTGTGATTATATGAAGAAATTGCTATTTCTTCATATAGCTTTTAGGATATTGAACTCTAATAGATAACTAAAAATGTTTTATACATCACTTGTTACGGTATAGCAACAATTATCGAATTCTATTGTTCTAATATCACACAACATAACTCTATGAGATTCATTTATATATATGTGTGTAGGTCGAGCTTCTTTGATGTATTCAGAAATATATTTGCCAGTTGTTGCCACACCTTGTAATATAACGCCGTCTTTAGTCATTACGATCACATCAATAGATAAGTCGTTATCGTGCCAACTATCTATGATATTCCATAATTCCATAATATTAATTTGTTGGTTTTCCATTATCTTGCATTATTTAAGGTTGATTCCATAAAATTTCCAATCACTATCTCCAGGTTCTATGAGACTTATATTTGTTGTTAAGTTTGAAATAGGGGGGAAATATAAAGTGAAAGTAAGGCTTTGCCCTGATGGTATATATGTTTTTTCAGGATAATATTTAATACCTTCTGCTTTTGTAAGTTTATAATGCTCTCCACTTGTGGTTATATATGTTTCTCTATCTATACTGCAGTATGTAAAATTTCTACAAGATATTTCTATTGCTGTAAATGTGTCAGCTAACTCAACCCTCTTTATTGTGCAATTTTTGTTGTGTTGTACCTGAACATAAGGATTTAAAGTTTCTTGACTATTAGTATGACTAGTCTTATTGATAGTTGTATTGGTAGATATATTATCTGTTGTGCTATTCTTTGAACATTTTATAATAAATACATAATTTTTGATTTTTTTAACCTTATCAGTTAAAGGTAAGTTTCCTGTGTGATTATTATATGGGAGTATACCAGTAGTTGCTATACAATCTGTTAACTGTTTTAAGTATGAAGTTTTTACTGCGTATCCAGCATTTTCAGCTTCAGTATGTTTGGCACTTACAATACCGACTAAATTACCTTTATTATCAAACAATGGCGCGCCACTATTTCCTGGTTGAACAGGTGCAGAGAACTGGTAAGATGAAACATCTCCTCGAAAACCTGTGCGAGAACTTATTACACCAGTAGTTAATTTTATTTCATCTCCCATCGTGCTAGTAAGAGGGTATCCTAAAACAAATACACTCTCGCCTACCTCTGCCATTTGTGTTTTAGTATAATATGGCACAACTCCGAAACCAGTAAAAGATTCATCGACAATCTCTAATAAAGCTAAATCGTTGTGCTTGTCAACAACGCAGACTCGTGCCGTAAATTCCTTGTTGAAATCATTGTTTACACCAAGTATTTTTATAGTTCTGGCTTCTCCAATTACATGGTAGTTTGTTACTACATATTTGTTTCTTAGCGCAAATCCTGTTCCGCTCCAATTTGCATTTCTTTCTGCCTCCTCTTTTGCAATTCGCTCTGATTCTTCTCTTGCAAGTCGCTCTTCCTCTTGTCTTTTGCGTTCAACCTCTGCATTATGAGCGGCTACTCGATTGTTGTAATTCACAATTTCTTGTTGTACGGAATTTTTAATTTCTTTAAGTTCGCTTCTTAATGAATAAGAAAGTCCGCTGCAGGATAATTTTTTGTGGATATTTCGAGTTTGCGTATATTTGCTATTTAGAAATTCACGCATTTTGTTATCTATATTCTGCCCAAGCAGAGATGAAATATATGAACTTACTTGTTCTATCTCATCCTCAAACTCATCGTATGCACTTCTTGAACTATTGTTATTACTATCGAAAAATTTTGACCAATCTGTTGGCTTGTACTTGGAAGTAACAGTAATTTGAGCGCTAGAGCTCAATGTGCATAAAATACACAATAAAAATAAAAATCGTTTCATAGTAATATAAATTTAAGTTGTTTAGTTGCTCAAACTCATACTACGCAAAAAGAAAGCGTGGTGCTGAAAACTTATTTTAGAATTGCAGGTTGTAGGATACCTTGATAGTTAAAATAAGCAACAAGCCCACGCCATACCACATGGTATGACGCAAGAGAATGTCTGCCTACTCTCGCTATCAAAACAAACTTCCTACATTTGCAATTCGAGAATAAACTTACACTTTCTGCGTAATTATGTCCGCAATCTTGCGATTGCACCACAAATTTAGAAATTTATTTTTGATTGAGCAAGAGGGTGCGGCAAAATAGAGAGTTTAAGGAATTTAAGGAAATTAGAGGAAAGTCACTAAATTCTCTAAATTCCCTAATTTCCCCAAACTCCATAATTGGAGCGCAGTGACAAGCCCCCTTTACAGAACCGACGCCAAGCCGAGAGCAGAGGGTGCTTGCACACTATGCCGAGGTGCGAAGGAGGAAGACCAAAGGTCAAAGGGGGTTTGGGGGATAGGTAACACACTACTCTATATGCGATAAGCATATTGAGCCTAACTTGCCGAGCATCGCTTTGCGATTATCGCTCGGCTTAAATCGGCTGCGCCTCAGCATAGTATATATAAGTATATCCTCTGCATTCGGCTTGCACGATTTTCCTCTGTTCCACAGAG
>JAGCLL010000144.1 GCA_017647025.1 Alistipes sp.
AGTTTACTCAGCACCTGAACGCCGGTGCGATGATTGCTGCCGTGGCATACGCTCCCGACGGCATCGTCTTTAAGAATGACGAGGTGGCAACGCTCAAAGCACACTGCGACCTCTGGCGTGGTGCAACTATCGATACCGACAATGTTACCTATGCTTGGGGAATCAAAGACTCGGCTGTATTTGCAAACACGACATTGAGTGCAGCTGCAAACTCTGGCGCAACAACAATCACTGTGGCATCTATTGCTAATATGGAGGCTGGCGGTAAGATTACTATCGGCTCTGCTCAATACACTATCTCCTCTGTCAATACCTCGACAAAGGTTGTTACACTGACATCGGGACTTAGTGCAGCAGCATCTTCGGGCGCAACGGTAACGTGCCCATATTACAATGCAATGCTTGGTGCAGGTTGGGCTTGCCTTACAACAACTAATCAGCGTGGTGTAACAGCAGGATGGACAACCAACGAGATCACCATCACCAACGATGCGGTGCTCAACTTCGAGACCTTCAAGTGTGCCATCAAGGATACCGATACCTCGGCGGGTAATGCTTCTGCAAATAAGGTTGTATGCGATATTATCTCGTTTACCGATATGTCGGATCCTATCACCGTAGATTTGGTAAGCCAGAAGGGTTTCACCATCAAGAACAACGGTAACGATGTTGATGCAAAGGCTGTTCTCTATCGCAATGGCGAGGAGTTGGATGCTGACGGCACAGCATATACCTATACTTGGAAGCTTTGGAACTCGGCGGGTACAACCGTTGTCAAAACCTACACTGGCAAGAGCATCACAGTCGCCAAGACCGATGTTACGGGCAAGGGCGTATTAATGTGCGAAGTCTCAAAATAACACAACATACACACATCTTTCTTGCGTCGGCGGTGGGCATTTTGCCTGCCGCTGATTTTTGTTAATGTAAAGATTTATTGACGGATATGCTATAATTCGTTCATAAATAATTATATTTGTGAGAGATTTGCAAGTGATGCAAGTCTTATATAACAGATTTTTATGAGCTCGCTCGGAAATACTGATTTGTTGGAGCGACATCTTGTAGCCTTCTTCGCTTCTCGTTCGGTCACACCAGAGGCCGAAAGCAGATGTATTGCTTGGGCAGAATCTATTTGCAATACCGACTCAGTTGTTATCAGCGGTTTTCACTCTCCACTCGAAAAAAAGGTCTTAAATATTCTACTTGAACATAAGCATCCTGTCGTACTATTCCTTGGTCGTGCAATGTATAAGCGTATCCCTGCCGAATATCAGGAGGCTATCGATGAGGGGCGTATGCTTATTGATACCGTTCGTGATTTTGAACGCCACAGTTGGAACTCAGCTCAAACAAGAAACTGGTATGTTGCAGGTATCGCCGATGAGATATATTTCGCGCCATTTGATGAGACGAGCAAGTTATCACCAATGCATTACCACTTCAATAGATACAGCAATGGTAATGTAAAAATTCTTTAGCCAGCAACCCTTAGAAGCCGTTTTGCCCTATACTTTCATAAAGTGAAGGTATGGCAAAGACGCTTATTGCCCGTGGTCAGGCAACAATCAATATACAGAAGGATGGTTACACGATAACTCAATCGCTCTCAGAGTACATCTTCCCGGCAGATCAGAACGGAAAGATACTCTCTGCAGTCTCTGTAACCTCTACAATCACCGTAACACAGAACGATAGCAATTTTACAAACTTTACCATCGGCTCGATTACCAAGCCGACTGGATTTTCGTCTGTTACAGTCAACAATACCAACAAGACTGTAACCTTTGCTGTATCCGCCAATACGACCACTCTTGCAGACCACGGCAAGATAGAGATTCCTATTACTATCTCCGGCACCACCTACAAACTCTCCTTCGTATGGTCCAAAGCCAAGAAGGGAGATACCGGTGCAGCGGGTGTAGATGCTAATCTCCTCGACTGGGTTAAGGAGTGGAATACAGGCAAGACGCTTATCAATAGCAATACCGTCATCACTCCCAAACTCTTTGCGGGAACAAAGAATACCGATGGTACGATTTCGGGTATAGCCATGGGCTCATTTGCATTAAGCACCAAGACCTCTTCGGGAACTATTACCACCGAGACAGTAAATGGCATCTATGGCTTCAAAGATGGCTACAAGACCTTCTATGTGGACAACGGTGGTAATGCACAGTTGGGTTATGGTAACGAATTTATCAAATATAACGCATCTACAGGTAAGATTGAGTTCGGCTCGGCAGTGAGTATGCAATGGGTAGGAGCAACCTATATTGACAAGGATGGTATCTTCACAGGTACGCTCTCTGCTGATACAGTGAATGCTATCAACATTGCTGCCTCTCAGATTACTTCGGGTAAGATTTCGGCAACATATATCAATACAGATGAGCTAAAATCGACACTAATCACAGCATCAAATATCAATGCTCTGACGCTCACCTCAACCAAAGGAACGATTGGTGGTTGGAGTATCGACAGCGATAGCATTTATCGAGGTACAAAGAAGAATACGGCTACTACCTATACCGCAGCATCAGGGTCAATGACCATTGGCTCTACAGGTATTCGTGGCTATAAGTGGCGTTTGGAATCTACGGGTGCAGGTGCTGTGGCCGGTGGTAATATCTCGTGGGATGCAAGTGGCAATGTAACCTTTGCAAACTCCGTGTCGCTCAACTGGACCGAGCCAATTGATGGTATTACCGAGGCATTGGGTGGAGATGAGTTTCCTAAATTGACAAAGATTACCGCAGAGGGCGTCTATACCGGCAGCATTACCGCTTCACAGATTACCGCAGGTACTATCTCTGCTGACCGTATTGCCGCAGGAAGTATCACTGCCGCCAAACTTGATGCAGCAAGTATTAAGAGCGATATCATCAATACGACCTACATCAATGGTTTGGAGTGTACCTTCACCAAGGGCAAAATTGGTAACTGGACAATCACCTCGAATAAAATCTACAACTCCCAGATCTCACTTGATGCGGGAAATAAGCGGATTGTAGTCTATGCATCAACGGCTACTGCTACTTCGGGACAGCGAGTACAGTTGTTCTATAACTCAGATACTGACTATGGCTTTTATGCGACTGATTATAATGGTAAATGTATCGCGCATTTAGGGTCCAATAATGTAATAGCCGGTTGGCGTATCTCAACGAGTGAGATAGGAAAGGGAAATGTGTCGCTCGGCAGTGATGGCTCAATCACAAATGGGACAAAGTGGAAACTCAACAATGATGGTTCAGGACAGATTGCCGCGGGAAATATTTCGTGGGATGCGAGTGGCAATGTAACTTTCGCTAATTCCGTTTCCGTTGCCTGGACTGAGGATATTGATGCTATAACCACTGCCCTTGGCGGAGATGAGTACCCCAAACTGACAAAGCTGTCGGCCACGGGCGTATATACTGGTACGCTAACGGCAACGCAGGTAAATGCTGTTAGCATCAACGCTTCAAGCATCAAGGCGGGAACACTATCGGTAGACCGCATTGCTGCGGGTAGTATTACTGCTGCAAAACTCGATGCTGCAAGTATCAAGAGTGATATTATCAATACGAACTACATCAATGGCCTGGAGTGTACTTTCACGAAGGGAACTATTGGCGGTTGGACTATCGCTTCAAATAAAATCAGCCACTCTCAGATTGCGCTCGATGCTACAAACAAGCGTATTGCTGTATTCAGCACCACAGGTTCAGCTACTAGTGGTCAGCGAGTACAGTTGTACTACAATAGTAATAGCGATTTCGGATTTCTTGCTGTCAATAGTTCAGGCTCTACAATTGCATCGTTTGGCTCATCTAATAAGGTTGCCGGATGGGCAATTACCGCTACAACTATCAGCAAGGGAAATGTTTCACTTGGTAGTGATGGTTCTATCGCTAACGGGGCGAAATGGAAACTCAATAATGATGGTTCGGGTCAGATAGCATCGGGCAATATCTCGTGGAATGCTGCCGGTACGGTAACATTTGGAGCCTCTGTAACCGCTCAATGGACTACGGGTATATCTACCGCCAAGGAACTTGCCTCGGCAATGGCATTTGGTAAGATGCTCTATCGTGATCCCACTTTTACGAAGGGTAACAACTCAATGGGTATCTATAATAACTCCAGCAGTGGAATGGTTACTCACACTCGAATTGCTGACTCAACCGCACCAAATGATAGCGGCTATGTTATCCAAATAAAAACCACAGGTACTGCAACACCCAATAATGGAGGCTTCTATTTTGGTACTATGTGTAGTAACCGCAAGGTCTTTATTGCCCGTATCATTGCCAAGATACCTGTCGGACATAATTTGCAGTTTGGCTCTAATAGCATCGGAACAGGAGGTAGCAGCCGCTGGCTGACAGCAAATGCAGGTACAGGAGATTGGTGCGAATACATCTACAAAGTTGTGTGCGGTACATCAAACTTCTCAACCACTCATTATTACTATCTTGATGGTACACAAGGAACAACTGATTCTCCTGTGGTATGGCAGGTAGCATACGCTACAGTCTTTGATCTGACCTCTGCGGAGAAGTACACCACAACCATTGATGCCAATGGTGTCTATACCGGTACTGTTAAGGCAAACCAGGTTATCATCGATAGCGCTTTGGTTGTGGGTGGCAGCTCGTATAATGGAAGTATCTCGGTACGAGATGCTAGCAATAGTGTTAAAGTAACTCTCGATCGCACCGGAATTACGGCTACAGCAGGTAAAATTGGAGGATGGACTCTCGGAACAAGTTCCTTGACAGCATCTGCTCCGAGTTCGGGACATCGTATCGTAATGACCAGCTCCGGATATATCTACCACGATAATCCGAATACTGCTGTGGACTATTGGGGGCTCAAATCCGACGGCTCGGCTACTTTCGGTACTGGTAAGATTTCATTTGCAGCAGGTGGTTCTGGTTTCGTAGCAGGAGGCAACTTCTCGTGGGATGCAGACGGAAATATTACAGCTCAAAAGGGAACATTTAAGGATGTTGAGGTTATCGGCACGGTGAAGAATCCATTTATTCTCAATGATAGCAGTATCTACATTGGTGGAGAGGATCCACAGATGAACTTTAACAAGTATGACCATGTGGTTGCTATTCGAGGTTCGTGGGATGAGGATATTCCGTTGCCGTGGACTTTAGACCATAGTGGCCGTCGTGTATGCTTGGTGAACTACAAATGGGGCTCAAATACGACAGTCGGCACAATGAGTATTACTGCTCCTAGCGGAAAGTACTTCTATGAGGATGGTATCTCGAAATCAAGCATATCATTCTCTCGTGAGCTTGTTGAGTTGCTTGGCTATGGTGATAATACAACCTTCTTCGGCTGGATTGTAGTGAATCGCCTTGACTTGATGACATCGAAAAAGTATGGCAAGAATATGAAGTTCTTGGCGCAGGGAACGGTTACGGTGTCATCGACCTCGAGTTACTCGGTCAAGTATCAGACTTTCGATGGTAGTACAGTTACAGTTTCTCGACTTGGCAAGGGACAGTACCGCGTTTACCTATCGAGTTCGTGGAATATGTCAGGATACTTCCAAGTCTTCTTGAGCGGTATTTTCTCAGCCGTAGATAGTACTCCGATTTATGCGACATTGAAGGCATTGTATAGTTACTATTTCGATGTGTATACAGCCGATGATAACAGTACAAACGATGGCTCATTCAGTTTTTTGGTGGTTTCTACGGGAGATTGGAAATAATTTTTCCTCTCCCATAACCCCAAACATTAAAACCTCTCTATACTTTAAGAAACAGGAGATATGAAAGTAACAAGCACAATCATTACAAAGGTGGCAGAGGCTACCACAGAGAATGGCTCCTATAATTTGGAGTACAGTATTACAGATGGCGTGTTGGAGCGTGTCCAAACAACTGCTTTCAAGCCGTCCACGAATGAACACCGCATCGCAGTAGGTAGCATCTATTACGACCGTGGTAGCGTAACCATCAATATGCCATTCGGAAAGGATATTGCCAAATATGTTGCCGATGCCGTTGGACAGATTGAAAACATCCTTTCTGAGGTAGCAACCATTGCAGCAGAAGCTGAGTAATCACATTAAACAAGAACGATATGGAACTTTCAATTAAGGACAGACTTTACCTGCCAACATTCTTGCCTGCGAAAGGCAATTTCAAAGACTTCAACCTCAAAAAGGAGATTCTTCGTAAGATCGCTATCAGTGAAGAGGAGCGCAAAGAGATTAACTTCCGTGAGAACCAGGAGGACAACCGCCTTGAGTGGGATGTCGAGAAGGAGACACCGCTGATTGTAGATTTCTCGAAGGACGAGATGGAATATCTCCGCCGTGCGTGTGAGAAGATTTCAGACGAGGAGTTGCCTGACGATATGTGGGCAACGGTAGAGAAAATTTACGACGAAACAGTAAATTCGTAAACCAAAAACACATCTTTAAGCTACTCTTTTGCAAAGGGTGCCCCGGTCGTACTCTTACGGTCGGGGCATTTTAATTCAAGAATATGGCAAGACAAGATATAACAATGGATGCCGAGTATGGCGAGGTGGAGACTTCCGGTAATATTGCCGGTAAGACCTTCTACGAGTGCCGTCTGCTCGACAGCGTAGAGGGTGCGGATAACGATAACTATCGCTACTGTGAGATTGTCGTACCCGCAGGCTTTATGCAGTCTTACAGCGACAGCAAGGGCATCCATATTGTTTTGCCTTATACACCAGATAGGCGCTTTGTTTCCATAATTTTAAGTGAATACTCAGGTTCGGGCGGCACGGAGTTCCTACGTAACAGCGTATCTGGTTCAATATGGTTCCCGGTCATGGTGGAATCTACTTCGGGGAACTCCGCTGTCACCCTTGCCGAACTCTATTCGCTCAATGAAGATGGCATCTTTAACCTTCTCTTGCGAGATGG
>JAGCLL010000145.1 GCA_017647025.1 Alistipes sp.
ACGCCCACAACATTGTAGCCACCCTCGACCAATGCCTTCAACGAAGGCACTGCAAATTCGGGCGTACCCATAAATACTATGCGAATATCTTTTGCGTTCATAACTCTATTGCTTCTTGTTGGAAAATCGTTCCGATGGACTCTTTTTGTACCTTACTTGCGGCGTAAATGCTCACATAGGCTTACTATGCTCCGCTTTCCGCCACTGCGTAACGCACAAAAATAGCCTCGTCGCCTCCGATTTTAGTATATTCAGGTTTTCTTAGTTTTCCGTTTTCTGTGCCTTCTTTGCAGCCTTTTTGAGATTTCTTACCGAGCGTTTTTCGGCTTGTTGTGCCTCTCGCTCTGCGAGCCATCTTTGCCACTTTTCGGGTAACTTTGCTATTAACTTCTCCTTGTAGTGCTTGTAACGACCAATGTACCAATCAATATCGAGCAGAGCCGAGTCGTTGTTGGCTTTGTTTGATAGGTATATAGCCAATGGAGTGAGTATAATAGCCGAAATCCACATACCAAGCAATGAACTCCAAGTACCCTCCTTGGCGAACTTCTCGCCCGAAATCGAAATGATGTAGTAGATGACAAAGAATATCACCGAGATAACGATTGGCATTCCCAGACCACCTTTGCGGATGATTGCTCCGAGAGGTGCTCCGATGAGGAAGAATATCAAAATCGAAATTGGCAGGGTGAGTTTACGATGCCACTCGTTTTTACTGCGATATAGTTGATTGAGAGCCTCCTTGGATGTGGTTTCATCAAACGAGAACATATTTCGTGAACTGCGAGCCTTGCGCAGAGCATCGTCGTAGATTCTATCCTTCGTGCGAGTGCTGAGGCGAGGAATGGAGTCGAGCAGATATGCTCCAAATGTTTTGCGAGAGCGATTTACCTCTACGGTGTCGATTGGTGCTACCCCATCGGGATCTTGCGCAAAAATCTGCTCACGCAATAATGGGTTGTAGGCGGTAGCCGTAAGGCTGTTTACCAGCATATCGAGGGAGTCGATATTGTGCTGTAAGTCGCTTATATCCATTGTCTGGCTATTATTGCCAAACATATTTTCGTCACTTCGCTGAAAGTCAAATCCCGACATCGGAATCTTGCCGTCTTGGCGTTGGAACTTGTGGTGGCGCAACGAACTTTTGGTGTACCACTGATAATTACGGCTTTGCTCGTATGTTTCGCCATTGAAGAGCGTTACGAGCAAATATCGCTTATCGTCAGAGAGACGGATATAACCCGAATCGGCTATTGTTGTGGTCATATCGCCATTTTTTGCACGATTGTCGTAGATGAGAACGCCTTTGAGGAGTTTGGTTTTTGGATCTTGCTTCTCCACACGGATACTCATATCGTCGATGCCGTTGAAGAACAAGCCGTCTTGAAATTCGAGCGCCTCGTTCTGCTGCTTGATGTCGTAGATTATGCTGAACATCTTCTTGTTGGCATACGGAACAAGGTCATTTACGATGAAGAACGAGCCAAACGAGATAATTCCGATAACCCAAAAGAGAGGCTTCATAATCTGCATCAGCGACAAACCTGCCGACTTCATCGCTAACAACTCGAAATTCTCACCGAGGTTACCCATTGTCATAATCGTAGCCAACAAAATCGCCAATGGCAAACCCATCGGAATCATATTGATTGTGGCATACATAATGAGTTCGAGGATAACCGTAGGTTCCAAACCTTTGCCTACCAACTCGTCTATATAACGCCACACGAAGTTCATCATCAAGATGAAAATGATGATGAAAAAGGTCAGCACCAAAGGACCGAGATATGATTTGAGGACAAGTTGATGAAGTTTCTTCATTGTCTGTTATGCGCTCTTCGCTTTTGTTCGTTTTGAATGTTTAACCCACAAAGTTAACAATTTTATTGTTACAAACAACATTGTAAGCACGAAAATTATTGCAGGTCCCGAAGGAACTTCGGCGTGATAACTCAATGCAATACCCAAAACTCCGCCAATTATAGCGATTGCCACCGCAGCGGGCGCAATCTGTTTGTAGTTCTTAAACAGCAAGTTAGCCGTAACTACGGGCATTGTCAGGAGTGAAATCAGCAGTACAATTCCCATTGTGCGAATCGAAAGCACGATTGTCAGCGCAGTGATGACCGCCATAGCATACGAAATTGCCCGTGTCGGCACTCCCGAAGCCTCGGCAAAGTTGCGGTCGAAGGCAGCGAACATTATCGGGCGATGCCACAAAATCGCACCCGCAATCAACGCAATAGAGAGTGTTGCCAGAGCGATAATATCGCCATTTGTTACGGTCAGAATGCTTCCGAAGAGGAAGTTTGCCATATCGCCCGATGTGTAACCTGGGCGCAGGGCGATGAAGAATGCACCAATCGCCATACCTATACCCCACACCATTCCGATAGCGGAGTCGGGGCGAATTTTCGAGCGAGAGTTGCTCCACTCGATGCCGAGAGCCGAGAGAACGGCGAAAATAGTTGCTCCGAGAATTGGGTTTGCACCAAAGTAGAATGCAATGCCAAGACCGCCAAACGAGGCGTGGGTGATACCTCCACAGAGGAATACCATTCTGCGCGCCACGATGTATGTGCCTATAATTCCGCAAGTTATGCCCGACAATACGCACGCCATCAGCGCATTCGACAGGTAGTTGTATTGGAGTATGTCAGATAAAAATTCCATTTTTTTGCGTGTTTTTACACGCAAAAATACGAATTAAAATTGAGAATTGAGAATTGAGAATTAAAAATTAAAGGTACTTTTTTGCTACTTTTGAAAATAAGTTGCTATATTTGTGGTGCAGTCCTCGGATTGCAGACATATAGAAAGTGTTTTTCGCTTTTGTCCTTATGTGAAAATGTGGAAGTTTTCAGTAAACTGATGGGCAGACGAATAGCACTCATTTCTTGTATAGTTATGTGGCTATACGCTTTTCTGCGTACCTCATACTATTCAGGTGTGAGGTAATGCTTCGTTTATTTCAGTTTAGGTCATTCCACAACCGTCACATAGATAGACGAAAATCAACCTCACACTTTCTTTTTTGTAATAATCCACATTTGGGGTTGATGAGCAAGAAAAAAAACTTACGAAAATGAAGAAATTTTTTCTATTATTAGTAGCAACCGGAATGATTTTTACCGCTTGTACACCGGGTGGCGGACTCGATGAAGACAACAACGGCAATCTAACCGAACAGCCAGGCGGCGGCAGTCAAGGTGGAGAGGATAATCCTGGCAATCCAGACGGTAGTGGTCAAGGCGGAGATGAGAATGGCGAAACACCATCAATACCTAAAATCGAATTATCGCAACAATATATAGAGGTTGATTTTGAGTCTGCTCAATATTCAGTTAGTGTTACCTCGCCTTACTCATGGGAAACGACAAGTAAAAACGACTGGATTATTGTTGATACTAACAGTGGTATCGCCGGAACAAAGGAGTTAAAATTCTCAGTTGAACGCAATGTGGAATTGGATATTAGAGAGGGAACAATCGTTATAAAAAATGAGGATGCAAACCTTTTTGTAGAGTTGTATGTTATCCAAAGGGCATTCATTCCAAGCGACATGGTTGTTGCTCCTCAATTACTGCATTTTCCAGTAGAAGGTGGCACACAAGAGATTGCCATAACCGCAAACTTTGAGTACGCATATAGCGCAAACGCAGATTGGCTAACTATTAAGAAGAGCGAAAGAGGTATAAAGGTAACTGTTCCAAACTATGTAGAGGTCGAAGATCGCACAGCCGAAATTACTATTTCAAACGAAAAGTATGGCATCTCAAAAGTTGTAAAAGCAACGCAAGGAGCATTTGTACCTGCAATAACCATTGAACCTGAGTCATTGGCATTTGCTGTTGAGGGTGGCACACAAGAGATTGCTATTACGGCAAACATCGAATATGAAGTATTAGAAAATTCAGAATGGTTAATAGTGGAAAGTATTAAAAATGGTATCAAAGTCACTGTGTCTCCATCGTATGTTATGGAAACTCGCAATACCATAATAACAATCTTGAACAATGAGTATAATCTCTCAGACACAATAGATATTGTTCAAGAACCAGTAAAATGGAGCAAATCCGGTTCTATTATAGGCTCGTGGAAATTAACAATATGGTGTGAAGAGGAGAGTGTTAACCAAGTTTACATGAATTTTCATGATGACAATACATTTGACCTATACCAAAAATTATACTCAGTTGTTTGGTTTCATTATAAGGGAACTTACTCGCTGAATGATAACATGTTAACTGGGGTATATTCTGATGGTATAGCATGGAGTGCGGAATATAATGTGTTATATGGCATAAATCAAATTTGTTTAATAAAAAAGTCTGACAATAGCGATATTTCAATATATGCAAAAGAGTCCATTCCTGATTATATTATAGACGAAGCAAAGGATCCTGATAGTACTCGTTCAGAAATCAAACATCGATATTTTTAGGGTGGCATCTTTCGGTACTAAAATCATCTCCGCAGAGTGTTTTCTGCGGAGTTTTTTTTGTGATGGGCATTCAATATGGGACTAATAGAGCCTAAATGACCAATGTGGGGGTAATAAGTTTCACCAAAAGATAAACTCCCATTGGTCATATTTGTCTTATCCCCAACCCCATAGGTATCGAAAACGATACCCAGCACTTGAAAGGGTGCTCCCATCACAACAGAAGCACGCTCCTTCGCCCTCATAGGTATCGAAAACGATACCCAGCAAACAAGAGAACGCACTCCTCGCAGTCATAGGTATCGAAAACGATACCCGACACATGAAAGAGTGCTCCCCTCACAACAGAGGAACGCCCTTTTACCTTCATAGGTATCGAAAACGATACCCGGCACCAAAGAAGAATACCCTCCACCATCATAGGTATCGGAAACGATACCCAGCTGATAGGGAGTGCAAGGAATCTAAGGAGTATAATGAATTTAGTGAATTTAAGGAGTTTAGTGATGTGCCTCTCCCTAATTCCTCTAAATTCCTTAGGCTCTTTAATCTCTCTAAAACGAAATAATTTTGCATTTTGCATTTTGATTTTGCAATTCTTTGTATCTTTGCCCTTGATATGCGAAAGGTTAATTTTCATACGCTGGGTTGCAAACTCAATTTCTCGGAGAGTTCTACCCTCGCTCGTCAGTTTGAGGAGGGCGGATTTGTGCGTGTAGGTACCACTGAGGATGCCGATATTTCGATTATAAACTCCTGCTCGGTTACGGCGCAGGCGGATAAGAAGTGCCGTAATCTGATACGCAAAATTCACCGTCGCAATCCCGATACAATTATCGCAGTTACAGGCTGTTACGCACAGTTGAAACCCTACGAAATCGCAGAGATTGAGGGCGTGGATATTGTGTTGTGCAACAACAACAAAGGCGATTTATATAAAGAGGTACTTAAACTTACCGAGCGAGGTAAAACAAAGGTCTTTTCGTGCGAAACAGACGAGATAACTTCCTTCTTCTCGGCCTTCTCTTCGGGCGACCGTACAAGAGCCTTTTTGAAGGTGCAAGATGGTTGCGACTACTGCTGTGCCTACTGCACCATCCACAACGCTCGTGGAGCGAGTCGAAACACCCCGATTGCCGAGGCTGTGAAGCAGGCGGAGGAGATAGCACAAGGTGGTCAAAAAGAGATAGTAATTACGGGTATTAACACAGGCGATTTTGGTCGCACTACGGGCGAGAGTTTCCTCGATTTGTTGAGGGCTTTGAACGATGTTGAGGGTATCAAAAGATACCGAATTTCCTCGATAGAACCGAATCTTCTAACTGACGAGATAATAGAGTTTTGCGCCTCATCACCTAAATTTCAACATCACTTCCATATTCCTATCCAATGCGGCTCGAATAAGGTGCTTGGTTTGATGCGCCGCCGCTACACTGTGGAGAAGTTCGAGGAGCGCATAAATGCGGTGCGTCGAGCGATGCCCGATGCCTTCATCGGCATTGATGTAATTACCGGTTTTCCGGGCGAGGGCGAGAAGGAGTTTGAGGAGTGCTACAACTTTCTCTCGAAGATAAACCCTTCGTTCCTGCACATCTTCCCATTCTCGGAGCGTGAGAATACCCCTGCGGTCAATTTTCCCGATAAGGTGTCGCCCGAGGTTTCGATGGCGAGAGCCAAGCGCTTAGAGGAGTTGAGCAGTCGTTGCCACTACGACTTCTGCAAGC